>VSDC01000256.1:0-4166 GCA_047459275.1 Gemmatimonadota bacterium | reverse complement strand
GCCCCAAGCCCCATGCCCCATGCCCTATGCCCTATGCCGTACACCCTATGCCCTATGCCGTACACCCTATGCCCTATGCCCCACGCCCCACGCCCTCCGCCTGGCACCTCCCTTGCCCCGCTCGCCTCCGGACCCAACGCCCACGGAGGCACCCCCATGAAACGCCTCGACATCAACCCGGCCAGCCGCAAGTCGCTCCTGGACTACCGCGCCGCGCCCATTCTCCGCGCCGAGCACGCCGAGGCCGGCTTCACGCGACTCCTGGAGCAGCAGGCGGCCAAGATCCCCTCCCACGTCTTCCTCTTCCTCTCTTTCGGCGCCATGGCGGCGTCGCTGTTCCTCGAGCTCTCCCGCAGGCACGAAGCCAGCCAGTTCGTCGGGATGTGGGCCGCGCCCTTCCTGATCATGGGCGTCTACAACAAACTGGTGAAGATCGTGGGGCCGCAGTGAACACCTCCCTGGACAAACCCCACCGTACACATTAGTTTCTCCCGCGACGCGCGACCTCCGGGTTGGCTCCTCCTTCGCCGGAGGCCAAGAGGAACAGGACCTGGACTCGACGTCCCGGTCCTTTTTTCATTGCGCGTCACGCCCGGCGCGGGGGGCGAGAGACACCCGCAAGTCACAGACGGTCGGTCGGTACGCTGTTACCGGACTCGACATCGTCACACACAAAGGAGTACGGTATGCGTATCACCGGAACCGTGAAGTGGTTCAACGACACCAAGGGCTTTGGCTTCATCACGCCGGAGGACGGGAGCAAGGACTGCTTCGTCCACCATTCGGCGATCGTGGGGAACGGCTTCAGGACGCTCGCCGAGGGTGAGCGCGTGGAGTTCGACCGGATCGAGGAGGCCAAGGGCCCGAAGGCGCTGAACGTCGTCCGCCTCGGCTGACGTTCACTCCGCCGATCTAGCTCAGGCAGGGCGGGTAGACCGCAGGGGCGAAACACCGCCAGGCCGGTTGACCGCCGGGAGCGGGATCTCGCCTGGCCGGGTCGACGGCGGGAGCGGGCCGGCGCGAACGCGTTCGCGCCGGCCCGCGCCGTTTGCACGCCGGTCCGGCTGGCATCGCACTGGCCAAGACACGGCGACCGCCGGCACGGAGGCCTTGTGGCCGCGCGGCCAGCCCCGCGCGCCCCGGCCCGCCCGCACGGCCCTGCGCCCGGCGAACGCTCCGACACCCGCTCACGGCCCCCATCACCCGCCCGCGCATTGCGCCCGCGCCCTCGTTCCCCCATCCTCCACGCCATCCCGCAGCATTTCAGAACGAGTCGCCGAAGCATGACGATCGACCCCTACGACATCGCCGTCTGCACGGAGATCGAGGCCGATGCCGGGGCCGGCTGGTCCCCCGCCGCGCCGCCCATCGTGCAGACGTCGCTCTTCACCTACCCGACCTTCGAGGCGCTCCTGGACGCCTTCGCCGCCGAGCACAAGAACCGCCTCTACACCCGCGGGCAGAACCCGACGGTCGAGATCCTGGAGCGCAAGCTCGCCGCCCTGGAGCGCGGCGAGGCGTGCAAGGTGTTCGCGTCGGGGATGGCCGCCGTGAGCGCCGTGATCCTCGGGCTGCTGCGCTCCGGCGACCACATCCTCTTCGTCAACCAGACGTACGGCCCGACGCTCCAGCTCGCCGAACGGATGCGCCGGTTCGGGATCGAGCACGATCTGCTCCTCGACACCGATGTCGACTCCGTCGCACGGGCGCTCCGGCCGAACACGAAGCTCGTCTGGCTCGAGAGCCCGGGCACCATGACCTTCCGCATGCTCGACGTCCCCGCCATCGCCGCCCTCGCCCGCGATCACGGCGCCCTCACCTGCATCGACAACAGTTGGGCGACGCCGCTCTTCCAGAAGCCGATCACCTTCGGCGTCGACATCGTCGTCCACAGCGCGACCAAGTACATCGGCGGCCACAGCGACGTCGTCGCCGGCGCGGTGATCACGACCGCCGAGCGGATGGAGGAGCTCTTCTACGGCGCCTTCCTCCTCAACGGCGGGATCCTCGGCCCCTTCGACGCCTGGCTCCTCCTGCGCGGACTGCGCACGCTCCCGGTGCGAATGAAACAGCACGAGGCTGACGCGCTCCGCGTCGCCGAGTTCCTGGCCGGCCACCCCGCCGTCCGGCGCGTGCACCACCCGGCGCTCACCGAAGACCGGGAGCTCGCCGAGCGGCAGCTCGCGGGCTACTCGGGGCTCTTCTCCTTCGACCTCGTCCGCGACGACTTCGACAGCGTCGCCCGCGTCATCAACGCCCTGCGACGCTTCCACATCGGCGTGAGCTGGGGCGGCTTCGAGAGCCTCGTCATCTCGCCACGACGCCCCAACAACGAGGCGTACCTCGACAAACGACGCATCCCGCGCGGGCTGATCCGCATCTCCGTCGGGCTCGAGGGCGCCGACGCGCTCATCGAGGACCTGGCCCAGGCGCTGGAGGAAGTCGCGTGAGCAGGCGGCCTGGAGGTGCAGGCGGTCACGAGCGGGGCGGGCCCCACCAGGGCCCCGAGCGGCAGGCTACAGGCGACGTCGTCGTAGTGCGCACGTCCTCCGGCGCCGCGGGGTCCGCCGCCCCCGAGACGCCCGATGGTGCCACCCCCACGGCTCCCCCCGCCCTCTCCCTCTTCGAGGCGACGCTGCCGATCCTCACGATGCTGGCGCTCTTCGTCCTGGGCACCGTCTTCCTCGGCGGCGGACAGGAGCTGCTGATCGGCGTCCTCCTCTGCGCCGCGGCGGTCGCGGGGTTCGTCGCCGCGCGACACGGGCACGGCTGGGACGAGATCCAGCGCGCCATGGGCGAGAAGCTCGCGGGCGCGCTCCCGGTGCTCCTGATCCTCCTCTCCATCGGCGCACTCATCGGGACCTGGGTCCTCTCGGGCACCATCCCCTACCTCGTCTACTGGGGGATCCGACTCGTCAGCCCGAGTATGATCGTCCTCACGTCGTTCCTGGTGACCGCGGTCATGTCGACCTTCACCGGGACGTCGTGGGGATCCGCGGGGACGGTTGGCGTCGCGCTCATGGGGACCGCCGCCGCCCTCGACGCGCCTCTCGCCGCCACCGCCGGCGCCATCGTCTCCGGCGCCTACTTCGGCGACAAGATGTCGCCCCTCTCCGATTCGACGAACATCGCCGCGATCGGTGCGGGCGCGCCGCTCTACGCGCACATCCGGAACATGCTCTACACCGCGGTGCCGTCCTTCGCCGCGGCGTTCGCCGTCTACGCCGCCGCTACGCGCCTCGCGCCCGTGGCCGGCGACGGCGCGACGGAGACCGCCCGGGCCCTCGTCGCCGACCTCGAGGCCGTGTTCCGCCTGGACTGGGTCGCGCTCGTGCCGCCTGCGGTCGTGATCTGGTGCATCGTGCGACGCGTCCCGCCCGCCCTCGCGATCATGCTCTCCGCCCTCGTCGCGGCGGCCATCGGGGTCCTCTTCCAGCCGTTTTCCCTCGGCGATGCCATTGAGGCCGCCGTCGGCGGGTTCCGGATCGAAATGGCGGAGGCCGCCGGCGTCGATCCGGCCACGCTCGGCGCCGACTTCACGCGCCTGGTCCAGCGCGGCGGGCTCTACTCCATGGCGAACACCTTCGTCGTCATCTTCTCCGCCTTCCTCCTGGCCGCGGCGATGGAGGTGTCCGGCGCCATAGGCACGCTCGTCAACGCCATGCTCCGCGCCGTGCGCTCCGCGTTCGGGCTCGTCGCCTCGACCATGGCCGCCGGCGCGACGACGATCGCGCTCACGAGCCACGGCGGCGTCACGTCGCTGATCATCGGCGGCCTCTTCCAGGAGTCGTACCGCGAGCGCGGCCTCGCGCCCGAGAACCTGTCGCGCTCGATCGAGGACTCCGTAACCATCACCGAGCCGCTCATGCCCTGGACCGTCTCGGCGATCTACATGGCCACGACGCTCGGCGTCCCGACCATCGAGTACCTGCCCTGGGCGGTGTTCTGCTACGGCGGGCCCTGCTTCTCGCTGCTGCTGGCGTGGCTCTATACGAGGACGGGGTTTGGGTTGAGGGAGTTGGAGCGGGAGCAGGGGGTCCGGGCGTAGGGCTTAGGGCTTAGGGCGTAGGGCTCAGGGGTTAGGGCTCGGGTAGCCCCCCCAGCACCTGACCCCTTGTATCTCGAACGCGGTGTAAATTGTCCCTGTCTGGAGGGTGCGGCAGCCC
>VSDC01000255.1:0-4184 GCA_047459275.1 Gemmatimonadota bacterium | reverse complement strand
AGAGGAGCCGGCCCCAGACGTGGCGGGCGAAGTGTTCGGCCCTACGTTCGTTTCCCTCCAGCAGATACAGCGGATCCGCCAGACGCCAGAACTGCGTCTCGTACACGGCCCGCTCCTCCGGGGAGAGCTTGCGATACAGGCTCCGCTCGCGCCCCGAAAGGAACACCTCGATCGATTCGAATCGACGCCGGTCTTCGGCGGACATCCGAGCCAGGGCCGCATCGAAGCTGCGTTCGGCCGCCGAGTCGTTCGCCGTCGCGTGGTAGGCGTACCCGAGGAGCAGGTCGCCCCAGACCGAATCCGCCGTGGCCCATGCGAAGGTCAACGCCGCCGAGAGCGCCTCGTCCGCCCGTCCATCCTCGATCAGATAGCGCAGGAGCGGGCCGGCCGTGTCGAGGTCGCCCGGAAGCCCGGCGAATGCCCGCCTCAACGCGTCGACCACGTCCTGCCGGGCCCGGAGGATCTCCGGCGGAGGTGGATCGAACTTGGGCGGGTCGCCCCCCTCGTAGATCAGGCAGAAGCGGCCCACGATCTCGTCGCAGCGGCCGCTGTACCCGCCGTCGTACCTGACCGGCGCGAGACGGCGGAGGAGGTACTCGTACCGACGCTCGGCGGATCGGGCGGCGCGTCGCAGGGACTCGGCCGAGTCCTCCGGGATGGCCGGCGGCCACGTTGCCTGCAAGAGAGCCAGAATCAGTGCCACCACGTCCCAGCCTCCGACGGTGCGGTGGAACCCTTCTTGCATCACCGACGCGGACCTCTGTTCGACCCCCAACCCACTGGAGGCGACCATGGCCAGGGATCAGGTCGCCGGTGCGATCATCCTCGACAAGCTGCGAGCTCGCATCATCTCCGGGCTGTACGTCGGCTGCTGGGGGCCGAACGATCGCCTACCGAGCATCCGCGAGATCGCAGAGGCGGAGGGAGTAGACCGCAAGACCGCTGCCGCCGCGTATCACCGGCTCGAGAAGGAAGGTCTGGTGCGCGTCCGGTCGCGGTCCGGCGTCTATCTCGCCAGCCCGCCGTCGCAGGTCGACTCCACCGGCCCACTCGAGAGACTGCACCGGCAGTGGCTTCAGCACACCTTCGAGGGAGCCCGGGCGCTCGGCCTCGACACGCGCTCGATCCTACGAATGGTCAACGCCGTCGCCGAGCTCGAGCAGGTCAGGCTCCCCGTCGTGGAATGCAACTGGAGCCAGGCGACGGCGATCGCCGACGAGCTGCGTGAGCGCATCGACGTCCAGGCGATGCCATACCTCCTCGACGAGCTGCGGCCCGGCGACCCGGTCCTCGCCGAGGCGCCCGTCCTGGTGACGACGCCCTTCCACGGCGCCGAGCTCGGGCTCCTCGCGCCGCGCCGTACCATCATCGACGTCACCCTCGTCCCCGACGTCCTGCGGAGCATCTGCGAGCACGCAGGCAAGTGCCGACTCGTCGTCGTCACGGGGAACGACCAGCTGGAGGCCAAGGTACGCCGCGCCCTCGGGCATTGCGCCGATCCCGCAGGCGCCGCCGCGACGACGGTATCGGCCGAGGACAGGCCACGGCTGATCGCAGCCGTGCAGAACGCGGAGGCCGTTTATCTGTGGCCCGGGACTCCGTCCTGGATCGAGGAAGTGCTCCCGGCGTCGTGCCGCCGGATTCGCCCGAGCCGCACCATCGCCAAGAACTCGATCCTCAGGATCCAGACCGCGCTCCTGGATGCGGCGCTCCGGCGAGCCCGCGTCAATACGTCCATCGGCGCAATAGCTCGATGATGAACTGCTGCTCCGGGTTCACCAGCGGGATCGCCGTGAACGGCCCGGAGTAGAGGCGGCGCCGATGGACGGGGGCGATCCCGAGCACGAGGCTCCACTCGGGATCGATTCTCCACCGGATCGTGGCGGTCCAGGTATCCGGTCCGGCCGCCGACCCGAACACGTCGGCGAGGGCCAGGTCGACCGTGAGGAAGACGTCGTCCGCCAGCTCGCGGCCGAACGCGACCGCCGGCGCGCCGTACCCGCCCAACGTTCCGCCCGTCGGCCGGATCTGGAAGTAGTCGAGCGGCAGGCCAATGTCCGCGATCAACGTCTCCTCCAGCTCGATGCTGGCCAGCTCCGCCAGACTGCCGACGCCGAAGAACGCTTCCTCCAGGAATGGTTGAATCGGAGCGCCCCCATCCGCCAGGGCGAAGCTCGGCTGGCCGAACAACAACACGCTCAGGAGCTCGGATTCCGGGACGTTGGCCCCGGTCGCCGTCGTCACTGCAACCGTCGGGGTCTCCAGCGTCCCGCCGACCCGGACCTGCAGATCGATCGGCTCGCCGGTCAAGCTCGGCACCGTGCGCTGCGCCACGACGTCGATCGCGGGGTTGGTGGGCACGGTGCCGAAGAAGGCGATCCTGGCGCTCACGATCGAGAAGCGGCGCACCAGGGGCCCGACACGCAGGGTGAACGTGCCCTGGTCGCCCTCCAGCTCCCCGAAGATCCGGACGTCTTCCTCTCCCGCGTTCTTGACCAGGACCAGCTTGCCCGAGAGCCGGACCCGCAGACCCTCCGTCGTGAACCACAGGTCCTCGCCCGCCTCCAGGATGAGCTCGTCCAGCGCCAGTCGCTCGAACCAAGGGAGTGGTTGCGGCCGGTCCTCCGTCGCGGTCGGCTCGAGGAGCGATGCGCCATCCTCCGTAAAGCCGCCTTCGATCGCGATCTCCGTTTCGATGCCGTCTCCGCCGAAGGACGGCACCTCCACGTATCCGTCGTCGAGGGTGACGTCGCCGGTGACGGTCGGGGCGGCGAGATTGCCGGACACGCGGAGGCGGCCCCACGCCGCCGCACCCTCGAGGTCCTCCACCCCGGCGGGCCTGAATCCGTCGAGATCCACGGCCAGATCGAGGACGGGGTCGGTCAGTGTCCGGAACGTGACCGTGCCCGTCACGGTTGCCAGGCCGTCGCTCCGCGCCCGGGCCTCCCTGATCGTGACGACCTCGTCCGCTAGCACGAGATCCACCGTGACTTCTTCGTAACGCTGATCGAGGGCGACGACGGTGAAGGCCCCGTTCCACACCTGCAGGGTGCCGTCGAATCGCGGCGCCCGCGGCGTACCGGTGACGACGACGGTGGAGCGCAGCATCCCCGTGGCGTCGCGCAGCTCCGGGGTGAGCATGGTCACTGCCTCAAGGGGAAGGCTGTCGGCCCGCACGACCGCCCGGAGCGGCTCGCCTTGGATGAGGCGCGTATCGCCGATGGCAGCCAGGTTCAGCTCGAGGGGAAGGGAAGCTTCCAGGTTCACCACCCCGAAGGTGTCCAGCACCGCGACCGCTTCTGCCTGAAGACGCGTGTTCGCGAACGACAGGCTCCCGGTCACCCGGGTCGCGTACGCGTCCCGAATCCTTCCCTGCTCGAGACGGAACTCCGCCCGGATCAAAGGGGCTTCAGCGGGGCCGGTCGCCTGGGCCGACGCCCAGAGCTCGCCCGTCACGACCGGCTCGCGACCCAGGAGCTCGAGGACCCGTCCGATGGGAAACGCCGCGACCTCGACCCTGATCGACGCCGCCTCGGCCGGCGGCAGCCGACCGTCTGCAGTGATGCGCCCGTCGCCGCCCTCCTCGCGCAGCTCGAAACCGCGAATCTCCAGACCCGTGTCGGGCGCCCACGCCACCTGAGCCGGTCGGGCGAGCGACCACCGCTCGCCATCGAGGTCCACGTTCAGGCGCCGGACCAAGGCGTCGACCGCGCCGTCCTCGGCCACCTGTCCATCGCCGCTCAGCTCGAGGATCCCGCCGTCGGCTCGTTCCGCAACGGCGTTCAGCGCGAAGCGCGGTTCTTCGAGGACGAACGACGCCCGCGCCGAATCGTAGACCTCGTTGCCTGGCGCCCGCAGGCCCGTCGCCGCCACCTCGATGCGCGTCGCCGGGAGCCCTGCGTCGAAGGCGACGTCGTACTCCCCCACGATCGTCTCGGCCGCCCAGTTCCCGTATTCCACGTCCGCGCCCTCGAGCCTTCCCGCGAGGCGGGGCTCGGAAGAGGTGCCGGTGAGGAGGCCCTCCGTCCGGACCTCTCCCCGGGCGGTCTCGCGCGGGTCCAGCCCGGGCAGGTACGGACCGAACGGCTCGAGCGAGGTGATCGCGATGCTGTACTCGAGCCCGCCCGCCGGCGGCTCGATGAAACGCCAGGTCCCGTCCGCGCTCAGGGACAGCGTCGCGAGGC
>VSDC01000254.1:0-4251 GCA_047459275.1 Gemmatimonadota bacterium | reverse complement strand
TGTACAGGACGGAGCCCGTCGGGTACCGGGACCAGCCGGATTTCTGGAATCTCGTTCTCGAGCTGGAAACCGACGTTGGGCCTGAAGAGCTGCTTCGCGAGGCCCATCGGATCGAAGAGGCGCTGGGACGCGTGCGGACGTTCCGCAACGCCCCGCGCCCGATCGACATAGATTTGCTGTTCTACGACGATCTCGTGCTTGAATCGCCGCACCTGACGCTCCCCCACCCGCGCGCGATGGAGCGCGGGTTCGTCCTGTATCCGCTGGCGGAGATCGCGCCGCAACTCCGTCATCCGCGCACGGGCGAACGGATGGTGGATCGCCTCGAGCGGGCAACGGGGTTGGAGCGGGTCGAGCGGTTGTTCCCGGGTGAGAGGCTTCTGGGCCAGGAGGAAGGCGGATGAGCGGGCGACGTCGCCTGATTTGCGCCCTGGCGGCCGGGCTCGTTGCAATGGGGGCAGGGTGCCGGCGCCCGGCCGGGGAGCCGGACCTGAGCGCACTGGTCGACGCCCTGCTCCCGAGGATCGAGGTCCTGAGCGGGCTCGAGGCGCGCCGTCCTGTACACATAGCCCGCCGCGACGTCGCTTCGGTCAGACGCTATGTCGCGGCGCAGCTCGAAAAGGAGATGCCGCCCGAGGAGCTCGCGGGTGTCCAGGCAGCGTACGTGGCGTTCGGCCTCTTGCCGGACACGATGGATCTGCGCCGTTTCATGCTCGACCTCTACACCGAGCAGGTGGTCGGGTACTACGACGCTGAGACGGACTCGTTGTTCGTGGTGGAGGGCGTTCCCGCGCTGGAGCTCCAGCCCGTCCTCGTCCATGAGCTGGTGCATGCCCTCCAGGACCAGTACGCCGACCTGGACTCTCTCATCGCATCGGATCGCGGCAACGACCGGAGCACCGCGGCGCAGTCGGCGCTGGAGGGGCATGCGACGCTGGTCATGTTCGCCTGGCTCGCCGAGACGCAGACCGGACGCGCCGTGGATCCGACGTCCTTCCCCGACGTCGCCGCGCAGCTCGCGCCGCTCATGGAGCAGCAGCACGAGCGGTTTCCGGTATTTCGCTCGGCGCCTCGCATCATCCGGGAAACTCTGCTCTTCCCGTACGTCGGCGGCGCGGGGTTCGTGCAGGCGCTCTGGCGCGCCCGGTCCGGGGCGGGCGGAGCGGTCTACCCGGCGCCCCTCGGCGATCTGCTCCCAGCGTCGACGGAGCAGGTGCTGCACCCGGAGAGTCGATTCCTCGAGCGCCGCGATCCTCCGACCGAGCTCGAGCTGGAGCCGCCGGGCGGCGACTGGCGGCGCGTCTACGAGAATACACTGGGGGAGCTGGAGATTTCTATCCTCCTGTCGGAGCGCCTCGGGCGCGGGACGGACACCCTCGCCGTGGGGTGGGACGGCGATCGCTATGTCCTCATGGAATCCCCGCAAGGCGAGCACGCGCTCGTCTGGTACTCGGTCTGGGACACTCCTGACTCCGCCGATCGGTTCGCGAATGCGTACCGCCGGGTCCTGTCATCCCGTCCCGGCCGACACGGGGAGGTGACTCGGATCGAGATCCATGGAAGGCCGGGCGTGCGGGTCGTCGACGCGCCCGTGGCTGTACCCCTCGAATCCGTGCCGGCGGTGGACGTCGTCGCGGCGAGGGAAGGCGTGCGGTAGGGGCGGGCGGCTCTCGTGGAGTCGTGCGGGGAAGTCGTCGACCGCTTCCAGGCGGACGACCGCGCCGTATCGACCGAGTGCGGCGGCGACGGCGTCGATCGTCTCGGGGTCGTCCCACTCCGCGTAGCGGTCGTTGACGCGGCTTGGGGGGGCGTCGCGGCCTTTTCTTTGCTCCGAACGGGCCGTGGGAGGGTGGGGAGGTCGCGATAGATCGTGGCGAGGACGTGGAAACGGAGCACACGGGCCGCAGCATGGAAGACGAGTTTACTGTCGGCGTCGAGGAAGAGTACCAGCTCGTCGACGCCGAAACCGGTGCCCTCTGTAGCCGAGCCCGTGAAGTCCTCACCACCGATTGGAGCTCCGAGATCCGGCCCGAACTCCAGGAGACGACGCTGGAGATCGGGAGCCGGATCTGCACGTCGTCGGCGGCGCTCGAAAGCGAGCTTCGGCGCCTGCGGTTCCAGGTGGCGACGACGGCGGCGGCCGTCGGCCTCGAGATCGCCGCGGCGGGCGTGCACCCGTTCAGCCGCTGGGAGGCGCATCGCCTGGCCCAGGAGGAGCGGTACCGGGCAATCGCCGAGCATTACGGTCGCATAGCCCGTGACGAGCACAACTTCGGCATGCACATCCACATCGGGATCCCGCCCCGGTTCGACCGCGTTCGCCTCCAGAACGTGGTTCGCCACTATGCTCCGCACCTGATCGCTCTCGCGGCGAGCTCGCCGTTCTACGAGGGCGAGGACACCGGGTACGCCTCCTACCGGATGGTTCTGTGGCGGCGCTGGCCGAACGCGGGGATCCCGCCGCGCCTCGATTCGGAGCGGGAGTATCGCTCGCTCCTCGAGCTGCTCCTCACGACGGGCGCGATCGGCGACCCGCGAAGCCACTACTGGAGCGTGCGGCCGCACGCGGTGTATCCTACGCTCGAGGTCCGGGTGACGGACGTCTGTCCCCGCGTCGACGACGCGGTGGCGCTCGCCGCCCTGGTGCGTGCGCTGGTCGTCGCCGTGGCGGAGGGGCGGCTCCGGGAACCGGCGTCGAATCTCCCGGACGGGACGCTGGTGACGCTCCTGGCCATCAACGAGTGGCGGGCAATGCGTTACGGGCTCGGAGGCTGGCTGGTCGACCCCTCGGCGCCGGGAGGGCGCCTGCCCGTCCGCTCCGCCGTGCTCCGGCTGGTGGACGAGGTGGCGCCCACGGCGGAGGCGATCGGCGAAGGCGCCATGCCGGGAGCGATCGCCGAGCTGCTCGAGCGGGGAAACGGAGCCGATCGGATGCGCCGGATCCACGCCGCGTACGGCGGACTCGTGCCGGTCGTCGAGTGGGTGATCGGCGAGACCAAGCTCGGCACGGGGCTCGACCGCCGCAGGTCGCAACGAGAACGGGTCGCATGAACATGGGTGGAATCGGACGTTTGCTGCTGACGATGGCGGGGCTGCTCGCCGTCCTGGGGCTGGTGCTCGTGCTCCTCGACCGTTTCGGGATCGGCCGGCTGCCAGGCGATATCGTATGGCGCCGCGACAACGTGACGGTTTACATTCCCTTCGGGCTGATGATCCTGATCAGCCTCATCCTGACACTGCTTCTCAACCTGTTCTTCCGCCGCTGAACCGAACTTGAGCCGGATCCGTATCCCGGTGCCGCCGCCAGGCGATCGCGATTACGACGTCGTCATCGAGCCGGGCGCACTCTCGCGGTTGGGCGAGCTCGTCGTGGAGGCCGCGCCCGCGCATCGTTACGCGATCATCGCCGACGGTGTGGTGGCCGACCTGTACGGGGCCCGGGCCCGGACGGCGCTCGAGGAGGCCGGGCAGCGCGTCGACCTCTTCTCCTTCGAGGCCGGCGAGGCCCGGAAGACGGTGGAGACGTGGGCGGCGCTGACCGGGGCCATGCTCGAGGCGGGGCTCGGCCGGGATTCGGCGGTGGTGACCCTGGGCGGCGGCGTGGCGGGCGACCTGGGCGGTTTCGTGGCCGCGACCTATATGCGCGGCATCCCGTTCGTTCAGGTCCCCACGTCGCTTCTCGCCATGGTGGACGCCTCGGTCGGCGGGAAGACCGGCGTCGACACCGTGCAGGGGAAGAACCTGGTGGGCGCGTTCCACCACCCGCGCCGCGTCGTCATCGATCCCGAGCTCCTCCGCACCCTCCCCGACCGAGAGCTGCGCTGCGGGCTCGCCGAGGCGGTGAAGCACGGGGCCATCGCCGATGCCGCGTACCTGGATTGGATCGAGGCGAACGGCGCTGCGCTCCTTGCCTGCGACCCGGAGGCCATGGCCTTCCTGGTGAGGCGGTCCGTGGAGATCAAGGCGGAGTTCGTCGCCCGGGACCCGCTCGAGGGCGGTCCGCGGAAGGCGCTCAACTTCGGCCATACCATCGGCCACGCCATAGAGGCCGCCTTGGAATACGGCGTACCGCACGGGTATGCGGTGGCCATCGGTATGGTCGCCGAGGCGCGCGCGGGGGAGGAGGTCGGGATCACGGCGCCAGGGACGGCGGACCGGTTGCGCGACGTGCTGGACGGGCTCGGGCTCCCGACCGCGCCGCCTGCCGGGCTCGACACCGACCGCCTCGCCGCGCTCATGGCACGCGACAAG
>VSDC01000253.1:0-4290 GCA_047459275.1 Gemmatimonadota bacterium | reverse complement strand
TGCGGCTGGTCCTCGTCGACTTCGACGACACGCTGGTCGACACGGCCCCGCGTTTCCAGAACGCACGGCGCGCGCTCTTCGACCTCTTGGCCGCGCAGGGGTTCGACAGCGAGCTGGCCCGTCGCATCCATCACGACGAGGTCGACCGCGAGATGCTGGAGCGGTACGGGCTCGGGCCGTTCCGGCTCGAGCCGGCGTTTCGCGAAACGTACCTGCGACTGTGTGCGCTGGAGGGGCGGACGCCAGATCCGGCCATCATCGCGGAGTGCGTCGCCCTCGCGAGGGATGTGGTCGGCCCGCCGCCGTGCTACGACGGCGCGATCGAGGCGCTGGAGCGCCTGGCCGCACACGTCGACACTGTGATCTATACCCAGGCGGGCGACCCGGACTACCAGTTCGACTGCATTCGCCAGTCCGGGGTGCTCGACGTGGTGCCGCCGGAGCGGGTGCGGATCTGCCGTCGCAAGACGGTCGAGGAGTTCCGCGCGACGCTGGCGCACTTCGGCGTCGAGGACGCGCGCGCGGCGTGCATGGTGGGGAACAGCATCCGCAGCGACATCAACCCCGCCCTCTCCGCCGGCGCGAAGGCGATCCTGGTCGAGATCGACGACCCCTGGGTGTTCGACCTGGCGGAGCCGGTGTCGGACGATTTCGTGCGCGTCAGGAGATTCCCGGAAGCGGTAGACCTGATCGTCTCCAATTGAGTTCCCAATCGGTCCCTTCGCAGTCGATGGCGACGACACCCGAGTATCGTTTCCGCGCGTTGGGTACCCTGGACCTGCGGAACGCGGCCGGGGAGGAGATCGCGTCGGTGCTGACGCAGCGGAAGCGGCTGGCGGTGTTCGTCTATCTGGACGTCGGCGCTGAACGCCGGCGAGGTGGGGACGGTCGGGCATCGCGCGGTCGTGGATGCCGTGGCTGGCGACGTCGGCCGGTTCACCGCGGCGCGCGCCCGGGAGATCGCACGCCGGCTAGGGGCCGGCGCATTCGTCCAGGGCAAGGTCGTCGGGGCCGGCGTAGGGGACGCGGTGGGCTTCGTCCGCATTGTGGCCACGCGCTCGTCGGCATAAGTTGCCGGGCCACGCCCGGCGTGTCGTGGTGCGTCGTCGCGCCCGCCGCCGGTGCCGAACGCCAGCAGGAGGAAGAACGATGCAGAGGTCCATCGCCCTGGGAGCGCTCTGTCTCGCGCTCGCGGCAGCGCCCGCGGCCGCGCAGACCGGGGTGCCCGGATGCGACGGCGCCGCGCGCCGCTACTGCGATGAGGTCGAGCAGCTCGCGAAGCACCCCGCCGTGCGGCGAGCGTTCGACTACATCGTCGCCACCGATTCCGACGCGAAGCGGGACCTGATCACGCTGACGGAGATCCCCGCGCCGCCGTTCATGGAGGAGGCGCGCGGGCGCAAGTACGCCGAGATGCTGAAGGCGGCCGGCGCGGACAGCGTCTGGACGGACGCGGCCGGGAACGTGATCGCGCTGCGGAAGGGACGCGTCGGCGGCCGGGTCCTCGCGATCTCGGGGCACCTCGACACCGTCTTCCCGGAGGGGACGGACGTCACCGTCAAGCAGCGCGGCGACACGCTGTACGCGCCCGGGATCGCCGACGACACCTGGGGCCTCGTCGCCGTGCTCCAGACGCTGCGCGCCCTCGAGGCCGCCGGCATCGAGACCCAGGCCGACATCCTCTTCATCGGCACAGTGGGCGAGGAAGGGCTGGGCGACCTGCGGGGGGTGAAGCAGCTCTTCGGCCCGGGCGGTCCGAAGATCGACGCCTTCATCTCCATCGACGGCACGGGCGACGAGCGGATCGTCAACCAGGCGCTCGGCTCGCGGCGCTACCGGGTCACCTACAAGGGGCCGGGCGGGCACTCGTGGGGCGCCTTCGGGATCGCGAACCCGACGCACGCCCTCGGCAGGGCGATCCACCTCTTCGACGAGGCGGCGAACCGGTTCACCGCGCAGGGCGCGCGGACCAGCTACAACGTCGGCCGAATCGGCGGCGGGACGTCGGTCAACTCGATCTCCTTCGAGGCGTGGATGGAGGTCGACATGCGCTCCGAGAGCCAGGCGCGGCTCATGGAGATCGACTCGATCTTCCGCGCGGTCGTGCAGCAGGCGCTCGAGGAGCAGAACGCGATCCGGCGCCGGGGCGAGCCGCTCGAGGTGGAGGTCGAGCTCGTCGGCGACCGGCCGTCGGGCACGATCGACCCCGAGACGCCGCTCGTGATGCGGGCCATCGCCGCGACCCACCACTTCGGCCGGACGCCCGGCCTCCAGATCTCGTCAACGGACGCCAACGTCCCGATCTCGCTGGGGATCCCCGCGATCACGATCGGCGGCGGCGGGATCGGCGGAAACTCCCACTCGCCCGACGAGTGGTACATCCACCGCAACGCCGCCCGCGGGATCCAACGCGCGCTGCTGATCGTGGTGGCGGAGGCGGGGATCGCCGACGGCGTGGCGTCGGATCGGTAGGCGGGAAACACACATTCGCGAGCGCCCCGGTCGGGCGCGCCGATGACGGCGGCTGCGGCGTGGTCTCCACGCCGCAGCCGCCCTTGTTTGCAGCGTGGTTGTGTGGTATAAGCGCGTGAGGCGGGGAAGTGCGAAGTATGGCACCGGGCCAGTTCCGGGTGGCTCGGGTGGCCCAGGCGACCCGCCCGATCCCCCCGTCGACCCAGAGTTCACGATTCTGAGTGGTGGCAATCCGGGGCAGCTGTACGTGCTTGCCTACGCCTACGACCTGAATGGCCGACGTATCTCGCTGAGCTACCCCTCGTTGCTTCGCCCCTACTCGCGCGCAGCTGCCGAGTACCTGTACACCGATTGGGGTGCTCTCGAGGCAATTCGCGGCCTGGCCGGTGAATGGTACTCTTTCGGCTACGATGAGGAGAGTCGGCTCACCTCCATCGTGTATCCGCAGGACACCGGACTCACGGAGTCCTTCGTCTACGATTCCGATGGAAGGCGGATCATTCGCAAGCTGGGCACGGCAGCGATGCCTGGGAGCGTCTACGACGACTCTCTGGTGTACGACTGGCGCGGCAAGGTAACGAAAGCGTTCCTGCGTGCGAGCTCGCGTGTGGTTGAGAACTGGTACGACGGTTTGGGGCGCGTTGTGGCTTCGAGTTGGCAAAGCACGATCTCGGGCGACCTCAATGTCGACCAGTTCCGGACCGATCCGTACGGCAATATCGCATGGTCGCGTAAGCGCGATGGGTTTGGCAACGCTCCGGAGTACGAGAACCATTACGACCCATACGGACGTATAACGCTAGTGCAGCTTGCACCCACCAGCCCGAATCCCAGCACGTGGTCGCATGAGTGGCGCGAGTACGACGCTGCCGGCAACGTGAGCTTCGCTGCAGAGGTGCGTTTTGGGCCTGGTCAGATGGAGCCTACCACCGAAGTACACCGACGCACGACGCGGTATTACTACAGTGCCGACAAGCGGCTCGTGTACTCGCAGCGTTTCGCCAGGGACCCCATTGACATGGGTGGGGACTCGGACGATCTGTTCGAGGAAATCCGTTACGATGCTCTCGGTCGCCGGATCCTGGTCCGAACCCAGCATGCCCCCTTTGGTGCGGTGGGGAAGAGCGATGCGATCACTCGCTTCGTGTGGGACGGTGACCAGCTTCTTGGAGAGTTGAGAGCCTCTGGTGATCAACTCGAGGCGACGTTTGGTACAGGGAGGCAGTACGGGAGGGTCACGTATCTCCATGGCGGGGAGATCGACAAGCCGCTCGGAGTCTATCGCAACGACTTCAGCAATGCCGTGGGGCCCACGCTCATCGTACCCTATGTCAACTGGCGAGGCCAGCACGAGCGGGGGACGTTCGTTGGCGGCGCACCGGAATGCACGGGGAGTCATTCGGATTGCATCCACGTGGAGTGGCCTGCCCCGAAGATGCGTACATACCTGGACGGGCAGGCTCCAGGCGAGGGCGATTGGGTTGGGAGCTTGCTCCAGGACCAGCTGGACGAGAGCGGGTTACTCTACCGCCGGAACCGCTACTACGACCCCAACACGGGTCAGTTCACGCAAGAAGACCCGATCGGGATCGCGGGTGGGCTGAACCTGTACGGGTTTGCGGATGGGGATCCGATAACCTATTCCGATCCGTTCGGGTTGTGCCCAGATCCGGAGCCCTGTAAGGTCCGTTTCGTCGCGCTAAGTGGCTCTGCGGCACTCGCCCACATTGGTTTCAACTTCGAAATAGGAATAGGTCGCGGTACCGACAAAGGTCGTTTTGTTTTTGCCAAGATTGGTCCATCGGCAGGCGTTGGAGT
>VSDC01000252.1:0-4327 GCA_047459275.1 Gemmatimonadota bacterium | reverse complement strand
CGCTCCCACTCCTTGATCCCGAAGAAGACGGCGGAGCCGTCATCCGCCCACTGGAGCGGGCGGAAGTCGACGATGCGAGTGTCCGCCGGGAACCCGTCGACGGTCGCGGGATCGAACTCGAGTCGCGTCCCGCGGCCGCGGGCAAGGCCTTTCCACGCCAGGATCGTGTGGGTCGGCTCCTCGTAGAGCGAGTCGACGCGGGTGCGCAGGACGGCGAGGTCGTCGGCGTCCTTGCGCCAGGCGAGGCCGGTGTAGGTGGCGGTATCGGAGTCGAGCGTGCGAAGGGTGCCGTTGGCCGCGTCGTAAACCTGCACCCCGTTGCCGGCGTTCGCCGCGGCGTCGATGGCGAGGGCGAGGAGCGAGCCTTCGTCCTGCCAGCGGAATTCGGCGACGTTGCCGAAGTTGGTGTCGATGCCGCGGGCCAGGTCGCGGACGACGAGATTCACGCCTTTGTGCTCCTGCCCCTGCACGGGGTAGCCCTGCATGGCGAGGAACCGGCCGTCGTCGCTGAAGGCGAAGGAGGCGACGCGCTCGAAGGTGATCGTCTTGCCGGTCTGGAGGTCGAGGAGCCCGAGCTTCAGGTGGACCGGCTTCTTCTGCTCCTGCAGCTTCTCGCGCTCCTGCTCCGAGACGCCGATCGAGTAGGCGAGCCAGCGCGAGTCGTCGGAGAACGTGGGGCGCGAGCCGTAGGCGACGACGCGCGTCGAGTCCTCGTCGAGCTTGCGGATCCGCAGCTCGTTCTCTCCGTTCACACGCGTTATCGGGTAGGCGATCCAGCGGCCGTCGGGCGAGAGCGTGGCGAAGCCGAGCGTCTCCCACTTCCCGTAATCGGCGGGAGTCAGCGTCGGTTTCTGCGCGTGTGCCGGCGCGACGACGAGCGCGAGACCGGCGACCACGGCAAGGACCGCCCGCAGGCGGAGGGTGGCGCGGTGGTTCTGCATGGACCTCTCCTTGTGGCAGCGGCGTGGTACGAAGCGAGATGGGGCCACGGAGCCCGCAGCCGGCGAATGTAGACGTCGCATCTCGAGTTGAAAAGCCGTGGCGGGATCAGCCGCGGACGACGACGCGCACGCCGGCCGGGTCCACGACCGCCCACCCATTCGGAGCCGGAGATGGCTCGATACCGGTCTCACGGACGTGCTCGAGCCAGGCGGCCCTTGCCGCTGCGTCGGGTACGACGATCTCGTACTCGATCAGCCCGGCGGCGTCCTCGGGCGTGGGCGGCACACCGACGCCCGCCCAGATGTTGAGCCCGATGTGGTGGTGGTACCGACCGGCGGAGAGGAACCGGGCGCCGGGGTAACGGTCGTTGACGACGTCGAAGCCGAGGACGTCCCGGTAGAACCGCTGCGCGGCATCGAGTTCCGGGACGTGGAGGTGCACGTGTCCGAGCACGGTACCCTCCGCAATGCCGGACCAGGGTGGCGGCTGGTCGCCGAGCTCGGCCAGGAGGCTGCGCAGGTCGAGCGCGCGCGTGGTCATGTAGACCTGATCGTCGTGCCAGACCCAGGAATCCCGGGGTCGGTCGGCGTAGATCTCGATCCCGTTGCCATCGGGGTCGGCGAGGTAGAGCGCCTCGCTGACCTCGTGGTCGGACGCGCCGTCGATCGGCCAGCCTCGCTCATACAGGCGGAGGAAGGCGGCGGCCAGATCCCGGCGCGAGGGGACGAGCAGCGCGAAATGGTAGAGCCCGGCGGTGTGCCTTGGCCGCGGCCTGGCGCCGGACCGTTCGATGAGTGTGAGGATCGCGGGCTCCCGGCCGGTCGCCGAGAGCGCCGCAGACCGGCCCGGTTCGGACGACGTCTCCGGGGCGGAGCGGGCGGAAGCGTCGGCGGCCGCGGCGATCGGGCGAAGGCCGATCACATCGGTGTAGAACGCGAGCGACCGATCGATGTCGGCGACGCGAAGCGTTGATCCGCCGAGGCGAGTCGAAGCGGGAAGGCGGAAATCATCCATACCTGGTGCCCGAGATAAGGTATCCAATGCGACGAATATTTCGGCGCCGACGTCATTTCCGTCACGGCTCCCGTCCGCGGAAAAACTGGACGTTACCGGACGAACGTTATAAGATACGCCTGAACACGTTCCAGCGCCTCTTCCTTCTTCCGGGGCTCGGCGCAGACCCGGGCTGACGCAGACAAGTCAGATGCCGAGGACGGTCTTCCTCCACACGCTGGGTTCGCTGGAGCTCCGCGACCACAGGGGCCGACCCGTGGACGGGGCCGTCGTGCAGCCCAAACGGATCGCGCTCCTGGTCTACCTCGCCGTCGCGCGGCCCCGGGGTTTCCATCGCCGGGATACCCTGATCTCCCTCCTCTGGCCGGAGCTGGATTCGCGGCGCGCGCGGGCTGCGTTGAACAAGGCCGTCCATCACATTCGCGCGTCGCTGGGCGCGGACGCGATCGTGAGCCGTGGCAGCGAGGAGCTCGCTCTGAATCGAGACAGGGTGTGGTGCGACGTCGTCGCCGTCGAGGACGCCCTGGACGCAGGCCGGCCCGAAGATGCGCTCGATCTCTACCAGGGCGACCTGCTCCAGGGCTTCCACATCTCGGGCGCAGTCGACTTCGAGCACTGGCTCGATCTCGAGAGGGAGCGCATCCGATGGCGGGTACGCGAGGCCACCTGGGGTCTCGCGGACGCGGCGGAAGCCGCGGGCGACGTCCCGACCGCGATCCGGTGGGCGCGCACGGCGCAGTTCCTCGATCCCGAGGACGAGGGCACGCTCCGCAGGCTGATCGAGGTGCTCCACCGCACCGGCAACGACGCGGCTGCGTTCCGGGAATTCGAGGCCTTCGCCCGCAGGCTGCGCGATCTCTATGCGATCGATCCGTCGCCGGAGACGTGCGCGCTCGTCGAATCGCTGCGCACACGGGCGCACGGAGCGGAGACGGCGGTGGTATCCGAGTTGGCGTCGCCGGCTCCCATCACGCAGGCGCGAAGAGCGGCCCCAGGGGATTCCGGCGACGATGGGGCCGGGCCCGCACCTCCGGGCCAATATTCCGATACGGCAGCGATCCCGATCGGAATCCACCGCGAATGGACGTTCCGCTCGGTGATCGAGGGTCTGGCCGACGCGGTCACGCTGGTCGACGGGGCCGGCACGATCCATTACATCAGCGCCGCCGTCGAACGGATCGTCGGCCTGAGGCCGGCCGAAATGATCGGACGGCCGATCTGGGATTTCGTTCACGAGGACGACATCGCCTACCTGAAATCTCGTCTTGCGAGCCGGATCCGAGGCGAGGGCGACCCGAAGAGGTACACGGAGATCCGGATGTGGCACCGCGACGGCCATCTGCGTGTCGTCCAGCTTCGGGGCCGGCTCTACGTGAGCCGGTCGGGGACTCCCATGGTCCTGGTCGCCGCCCGCGACATCACGGAGCAGCGCCTCCACGGTCCGGTCCGCCCGGGCGCCGACATGAATCCCCCCGAAGTCGGCCGAGTCGCGTACCAGTAGGAATCGGGGGCACTTCGCTCCCGACGATCCTTCCGCGCAGGCACCGACCTTTGCGGCCGGGGATGGCCGCGTTGCGATCGGGCGACGGAGGGCTGTATCGTCGGGATGGTTCCCCAGGCAATCGTACCGACACGGGAGGCGGGTCATGACCGCATGGCGCAGTAAGGCAGCTACATGGGTGTGGTTGGCGGCCGGGATGGTCGCTCCTGCCCAGGCGCTTGCACAGACCAAGGCGTCGCCGGAGATCCTGGCCGAAGCCGACGCGCGGGCCGCGGCGGTAATGGACAAGGTGGTGGCGTGGCGCCGTGACATTCACCAGCATCCGGAGTTGTCGAACCGGGAATTCCGCACGTCCAAGCTGGTGGCGGACCACCTGCGCGCCCTCGGGTTGGAGGTCCGGACCGGAATCGCGCACACGGGGGTGGTCGGCGTGCTGCGGGGAGGACGGCCCGGGCGAGTCGTGGCGCTACGAGCGGACATGGACGCCCTGCCTGTCACCGAGATGGTCGACCTGCCGTTCGCATCGAAGGTGCGGGCGGAATACAACGGGCAGGAAGTGGGCGTGATGCACGCCTGCGGTCACGACAACCACGTGGCCATTCTGATGGGCGTGGCCGAGGCCCTCGCCGGGATGCGGGATCGGATCGCGGGAACCGTGGTCTTCGTGTTCCAACCCGCGGAGGAAGGCGCGCCGCCGGGCGAGGAGGGCGGCGCGGCGTTGATGTTGAAGGAGGGCGTCTTCTCGGATCTGCGTCCGGAGGCGATCTTCGCCCTGCACGTCATGCCGCTGGGCATCGGGCAGATCGCCTACCGTCCCGGCGGGCTCATGGCGGCCTCGGACAACCTGCGGATCGTGGTCCACGGGCGGCA
>VSDC01000251.1:0-4332 GCA_047459275.1 Gemmatimonadota bacterium | reverse complement strand
CGCCGCTGCGTACGAGGCGCTCTACGGCGAAGCGATCGAGAGCCGGCGGGGGCGGTGACGCGGTTGACTGGGGCCCGGGATTTCGTTAGAATTCACTTCTCCGAGCGCGGGAATAGCTCAGTTGGTAGAGCGTCTGCTTGCCATGCAGAAGGTCGCCGGTTCGAGTCCGGTTTCCCGCTCTGGTGTGGCGAGCACGATTCGCCATTTCTTTGGCCCCGTAGCCAAGTGGTAAGGCGGAGGTCTGCAAAACCTCTATTCGGCGGTTCGAATCCGCCCGGGGCCTCTCGAGTCGTCGGCGCCGCGGCCGGCCCTCGTCGCGGGACGGTCCTTAGAGCGCGACGAGGAGGTTGCGTCCGACACACCGGGGTCAAGAATGGACGGCCACCCGATCGGGTGGCCGTCCTTGTATTCGGGGATCTCGATCGCCCTCACGCCGGGCCGGAACGTGCGACCCACCGGAAGCACTCCACGGCAGCCCCGCCGTCCTGAACCGCCACCGCGGCCGCGCACGCGCCGTCCGGCGGCCGGATCGTGCGCACCGACCAGCTCTGGCTGGACACAGCGTCGAACACGGTGAGCCATCCCTCATCGGCCCCGAGGCCCAGATCCAGTTCGCGCAGGTTCGAGCGGTAGACGCCGCGCCCCCAGGCCTTCGCCAGCGCTTCCTTGCGGGTCCACATCACCAGGGCCGCCGCCGAGCGGGCGTGCCCGTCCAACCCCTCCAGGAGGCGCCGTTCGGCGTCGGAGCAGAATCGGCGGACGAGGCGCTCGGGCGCCCGTCCCGCGACTTCACATTCGATGTCGACGCCGACCTCGAGCCGCCGGGCGAAGGCGAGGAGGACCGTGTCGCCGGAGTGGGACAGATTGAAACGGAGCTCGGACTCTTCCGGTCCGAGGAGGCGCGGTTTCTCCGATCGGCCGGCCGGGAGCGGGAGCGCGGCCGGCGGTGCGTCGAGGTAAGCGCCGAGGAGCATGCGAAGGATCGCTCGGGCGACGAGGAAACGTCGGCCTGCGGACGGCACCCGGACGCGACGGGCGCGGTCCCGCTCGTCGACAGACGTGACCGCCGTCAGGCGTGCGAACGTCGCCTCGTCGACGTCGAGCCCGGCGTACCAGACGTGAACGGTCCCTTCCGGGAGCGGGGGCGGCACGTCGCACGGCCGCCAGTCACTCTGCTTCGTCGCCACCGGGTCTGGAGACGGGAACGAGGAGGACCGGGGTCTCCGAGGTGCGGGACACGGCCGAGGCGACGCTCCCCAGGATCGCGCGGCGGATCGTGCCCGGCGCACTCGTGCCGAGCACGAGCAGGTCGGCATCGACCTCGGTCGCGTACCTGAGGATGCCCGCCGCCGGGGATTCGTCCCGGACGATGATCCAGCGGACGTCCACGTTCGTCGGGGCCGGCGGAGCCTGGAGCTGCGCGCCGATCTCCGCCTCCAGCCGTTCCTCCACCGTCGCATCGAGATCCACCGAGACCGTCGCGTTGTCCGGGAGCACCGAGGCGACGTAGAGCACCGTGCCGCGCGGCGTCGTCTCGATCACCCCGAGGGCCGTCGCCCATGCGTACGCCAGACGGGCCACCTGCGGCGCCGGGTTCAACGGGTCGATGGGAACGACCACCGAACGCAACGGGAGCCGGAACACGCCGGGGACGATGAGACAGGGAAGGGTGGACTCGTGCACCACGTGGTCGGCCGTGGAGCCGAGGATCGCCCGCGCCGAACCGTGCCTGTGGCGGCCGAGCACGATCAGATCCGCCGATACGTGCTCCGCCCGGTCCAGGATCGCCTTGTGCGGGAGGTAGACCTCGACCTTGCGACTCGCGATCGGAACCCGGGCGGGTACCACGCGACCGATCTGCGCGTCCAGCGCCTGCTCGGCCGTCTCGATCCGCTCCGGAAACGTGGCCGGCTTCCCGGTGCGCGCCGCCTCCGGCTCGTACGCGTGCAGGATATGTAGCGCGGCTCCCGTCAGCTCGGCGATCGCCGCCGCCGCGCGCACCGCGGCATCGGAGCGCTCCGACAGGTCGCTCGCCGCGAGGATCGATCGTATCGTGAACGTTTGCATCCCGCTCTCCGTAGACGGTCCGGCCCGACGCCCACCGGCAAGGGAATAGCGCCTATCGTGCCCGTACGGCAAGGGCACGCGGGGCACGAGGGGATCAGAAGGAGCGTGAGGTCGTGGGTGTCAAGTGATTGACGTCGAGGATCTTGCGCCGCGGTTGCTCACACCGGTTGTCGAGGCGCCGGCCGCAGGAGCGAGGCCGGCGCAGCGTTGTGCATACGCCTTGCAGATGAACCGGGCGGACGGCATGGTCCCCGGTTTCCACGTGCACGAGGTGCGGATGGTCCCGAAGAGGCGCTCGCTCCGGTTGCCACCTGAGGCCCAGCGTCGGCTGACGCTCACGCTGGCCACGGCGGAGGAGCGTTTGATCGAGGTCCACACCGAGGCGGCCCGCGAATTCGTGCGGGTCACGCAGGACGAGCTTCCCTACGATCGTGGGCTCGAGATCTTCTTCCGACTGACCGCGACCCCGGCGCGGATCAGGGAGGCGGTGGCGGTGCAGACGCTCGCGAGCCTCGCGAAGGAGCCGACCGCCAGCACGCCTCTGCTGGACATCGGGACGGGCTTGCGGGGGTTCATTCAGGAGTTCGTCCGGCGGCTGCAGGGGAGGCGGGCGGAGGGGCTGCGGACCCGGGTCGGCCGCGCAGCGGCTGCCGCGCGGGATCGGATCAAGGGCGCCTACCTCCAGGGTGCCTCGCTCGTGGTCCAGGAGTTGAAGGGCGAAGTCGAGCCCGCAGAGGCGGTGCAGGCGTACATCGAAGCCCTGGACATCGGGCCGGGCTGGGGTGAGCGCATCTTCCACGAGGCGGTGGCGGCGATGGGCGACCGGGATGAGCTGGCGGCATGAAGGCCTCCCGCGGCAATACCCGGCACTCGGCAGCTGAGGACCCTGTGGTCGGGAGGGAGCGCGCTGCGCGGCCGGACTTCGCGTTGGAGATGGAGCGCGCGGGTCGAGGGGAGCGGCGCCCTGATCCGGCCATTCTCTCGCGGGAGGACATCGGATACGGCCCTGGCAGGCCGTACGAGTTCGATTACGGGCCGGCGATGCCTGCGCCGCGGGAGCGGCGGGGCCGGTTCCCACAGTCAGGAATTCCATAGAGCAACGGACGATCAGCTGTCGCCCAAGAAGCCGGTCGCCCCGCGGGGGCGTTAAACCGCCGGAAGGCGGGCCTGCGGAGGCTGCAGCCGATCTCTTCCGCCGCCGTGGTGCGGTGTGCCGCGGCGGGCGACGGGCGCGGGCGGCGGTGCCCCCGGCCCCGGAGAGATGGCGCTGGTTTCCGCGGTGGGCGGCCGGCGCCTTTTCCTTTATATGACGTGCTGCACCGTGCCGTGGGGGGAGGTGAGCGTGTGAAACGGGCGGAACCGAGGCCCGACAAAGTGGCTGCCATCGAGAGCATCCGCGACAAGCTGGAGCGGAGCAAGGCGGTGGTGCTCACCGACTACCGGGGCCTGAACGTGAAGGCCACCGACGAGCTGCGCCGGCGCCTGCGGGGAGCAGGGGTCGAGTTCCAGGTGGTCAAGAACACCCTGACGTTGCGGGCGGCCCGGCAGGTGGGCCTCGAGGAACTGGAACGGTATCTCGAGGGCCCGACCGCCATCGCGGTGGCCTACGACGATCCGGTGACCCCGGCCAAGCTGCTCAACGACTTCACCCGGGAATACCGGCAGCTGGAGATCAAGGGCGCGGTGGTGGAAGGCCGGGTCGTGGGGCCCGAGGACGTGCGCCGGCTGGCGGAGCTCCCCTCCCGGGAGCAGCTGCTGGCCCAGGTGGCCGCCGGCCTGCAGGGTCCCATGCGGGGCCTGGTGTTCGTTCTCGGTGCCACGTTGCGCAGCCTTGTGTACGCGCTGGACGCGGTGCGCAGGCAGAAGGAAGAAGCGGCCGGCGCCTGAGGGTGGAACCGGCCGCGCCCTGAAGGGCATGGAACCATCGGAAAGCGGGAGGGATGGCCCCCATGGCTGTGACGAAAGAAGAAATTCTCGAGGCTATCGAGAAGATGACGGTGCTGGAGCTGGCGGAGCTGGTCAAGGCGCTGGAGGAGCGCTTTGGAGTCAGCGCTGCCGTGCCTGTCGCGGCGGCAGTGGCTGCCCCGGCGGCGGGCGCCGCGCAGGCGGCCGAGGAAGAGGAGAAGACGGAGTTCGACGTCATTCTCGCCTCCGCGGGCGCCAAGAAGATCCAGGTCATCAAGGTGGTGCGGGAGATCACGGGCCTTGGGCTCAAGGAGGCCAAGGACCTGGTGGACGGGGCGCCCAAGCCCGTCAAGGAAGGCG
>VSDC01000250.1:0-4347 GCA_047459275.1 Gemmatimonadota bacterium | reverse complement strand
TCCCGGGCCATCAGCATGGCCAGCGTCGTCTTGCCCAGCCCCGGCGGGCCGTGGAACAACGTGTGGTCCAGCGGCTCGCGCCGTGCCAGCGCCGCGTCGATCGCGATCCTCAGGCTCTCCTTCACCTTGTTCTGGCCGATGAACTCCGCCAGCCGCTGCGGCCTGAGGGAAAGCTCGACCGCGCTCTCGTCCGTCAATACTTCGGGGGTCGTGATCTCGGATCGCATCTGCTGCCCGCGATGAGGGTTGCCGTACCCGTGGCCGTTGCCGTCTCCCGCCGCCAGGCACGGATCGGCACGCGCTCCCGGTACCGCGATCGTACCCCGGTGTCCCCGAAAATTTCCCGAAGTACGCCGCCCGCCCGCTTTCGTGAATACCGTGGTCGAAGGTAATGCAACAGGGCCGGGGCGGCCAGTTGGCCCCGGCCCTTGCTCGTGGCGTGACGACCTGATCGGCGACCGAGCTCTTATGCGGTCGGCTCACGGTCGGGCACCGGCGCCCGGGACGTCCCGGAAGCGCCCGCGCCCGGCGCCGCGGCGCGATACCATGCCGCATCGCCTCGACCCGAGCCCCGGGGACCCGGAACTTTGTACCGGTTCCGAGAACGACGTTTCGACTCGATCGCCCAGAAGTGGCGCCCGCAAGCGCGGCAGAAGCGCCGCCCGAGGCGCGGGAACAACCAGGAGAGTACAGCGATCCGTGAAGGCTTGGAGTGCGGAAGATCCGTATCGTACGAACCGCAGAACCAGCAGCGTTCAGACCTCATTTCGTTGACAGCGGTTGATCTATTAGAATTCGAGGGACGCGACTCCCTTTGCATCCCCCGTGCCGGAGCACGCGGGTCCGCGGGCGTCACACTGGCCCGGTGTCGGACGTCTTTGCAGCGGCAAGAAACCGTTACGGGCGCCGGCCGCGAACTCGGTTGCGGCAGCCAGTGTAAAAGTTGGCCACGGAGCCCACCGAAATCTGGAGGCGACATGTCTCGGGTATCAACTTCCCTTCCCCACACGCTGATCCGAATCGGTCTGATCGCGGCCATCGCACTGGCCCCTGTTGCGTGTGGCGGCAAGCGCGTTTCGCGCATCGACCCGACTTCGGTCACCGATCTCTCGGGCCGCTGGAACGACACCGATTCCCGTCTGGTCGCAAACGCTTTGATCGAGCAGAGTCTGACGGCGCCGTGGGCCCGCATCTACGCCGAGACGCACGGCGGGGAGAGACCGGCGGTGATCGTCGGCGAGTTCCGTAACCGCACCATGGAGCACATCCCCGTCGGCACGTTCATCCGGGACCTGGAGCGTGCGTTCGTCAATTCGGGCGCCGTGCGAGTGGTCGCGAGCGCGGACGAACGTCAGGGCGTGCGTGCCGAGCGCGAGGACCAGCAGGAGCACGCGCGGGCCGACACGCGGGCCCGACTCGGCCAGGAGCTGGGCGCCAGGTACATGCTCCAGGGCGAGTTGCAGGCCATCGAAGACCAGGAAGGGCGCGAGCGGGTCATCTACTACCAGGTCGACGCCACGCTGGTCGACCTCGAGACGAACGAGAAGGTCTGGGTCGGGCAGCACAAGATCAAGAAATACATCGAGCGGAGCCGGCTCGGCTGGTAGCCGGGCGCGCGACTCCGGATCCATTCTGTCCGGGAGGTCCCATGTCCCGTCGTATTCTGGTGGTTTCGCTGGCGGCGCTGGCCGCCTGTGCGCCGAAGCGTATCCACGAGGAACCGATCCTCGAGAACGGCGACCGCGTCCAGAGCCCTGACGCCGTGGTCGCGATGGTCCAGAACCAGGCGGCCGTGGATCAGGCGAACCGCATGGACCGGCGCGATCAGATCGCCGCCGAGGCGCTGGAGAGTTGCACTCCCGAGATCTGCCGTGCGGTGACCCGGGGCGAGCTGATGCTCGGGATGTCCGAGGTCCAGGTCATGGCTGCGACCAGGACGACGCCCGAAGCCTGGTCGATCCGGCGTTCGGGCTCCGCCACGGTGATGGTGCCGCGCTCGTTGTCGCACGCGCCGCGCGACGGGATGGGCGAGGTGGCCATGGTGCAGCTCCGTGACGACCGCGTTGCGTCGTACAGCTACCGCGAGGCCCAGGGGATCCGTCTCGTCGCGGAGGCGCGGGACGCGGGCCTGGAAGGGCGGGCCACGTCCCTGGCGGACATGCTGATCCGCGAAGGCGACGACCTGGTCGCCCGGGGCGACCTCGACGCGGCCCTCGACCGGTACGACCGCGCGAGCGTGCTCCGCGCCGACCCGATCATCGACTACCGCATCGCCACGATCCTGGACAAGCAGCTCCGGCCCGTCGAGGCGCTGGTCCGCTATCGCCTCTTCCTCCACAAGCTGGAGCTGGAGCGGATCGAGGCGGTCGGCGACGCCTACGCGAAGCTCGCCGACGCCATCGCGCACGCTCGGGAGCGGGTCATCGTCCTGGAGCAGCACAGCCACTGACCGATGCGCGGCCCGGCATTGGACTGCGCCGGCCGTCGCCTCCTCATCCTCGCGGTCCTTGCGGCGTTTGCGGGGGCGGGGTGCGCCGGGGTATTCTCCCGTTACGACATCGCGCCGAACGGTCTTCCCCGAAGCGAAGACAGGCTGCGACAGGATCTGGCCTTCGGCCGCGCCGACTCCGCGCTCGCGCGCCTGACCGCCGAGAAGGGCGGCGCGCCGGAGGACGACCTGCTCCGCGCTCTCTACGCCGGGATCCTGGCCCATTACGCCGGCGCCTACGATTCGAGCAGCGCCGCGCTCCAGCGGGCCGCCGACCTGGCGGAGGACCGGTACACCAAACGGGTCTCGCGGGCCGCGCTCTCCCTGATCACCAGCGACAACGTCCTTCCGTACGAGCCCGGCTGGACGGAGCGCCTGCTGATCCACTTCTACGGCGCGCTCAATTACCTCCGGCAAGGCGACCGGGAGGGTGCCGCCGTGGAGGCGCGACGGCTGGCTTTCTTGCTCGAGCGTGAGGCGGAGCGCAAGCGCGACGATCGAACCACACCGCTCCTCGCTACCCTCCGTTACTTCTCGGGCGTTGTGTTCGAGGCCGCCGGCGAGTGGAACGACGCGGACGTCGCCTACCGCAACGCGTTCCAGCTCCTCGGCCGCGGCGACCCGGCGCCGGCGCCGTCCGACTCGCTCGGCACCGTCGTTGTCGTCGTCGAGCAGGGCTTTGTCGCTCACCGGGTCGAACAGTCGATCGTGGCGCCGATCCACCCGATCGAGGTGGAATGGTTGACCCGGGGCGATGGCGAGGAGCGCGCCGTGGCCGCGGCGGAGATCGCCGCGCGGATCGTGGCGGAGATGTTGGAGTGGGAGGTCGAGCGGCCGTTCTACGATCGGCGCCCGCCCACGGTCTACGTCCATCTCCCGCCCGACCACTACTACCAGCGGCTCTGTGAGGAGGCGTTGCGAAAGGCGAAGAGCGATGACGAGCAGCGGAACGGCACGGACCGCGAGAATCGAGAGTGCCCGGGCCAGGGCGAAAACCCGTACCTGCTCCGGATCGCATGGCCCGCGTTTCGTCTGGACCGCGAGCCCGCGACCGGGCTTCGCGTCCTCGCGGGCGACGCGGTTGCGCCGTTGATCTATCGGGCGAACGTTTCCGAGGCCGTGATCCGCGACTTCGAGGAAGAGCGCACGCTGCTCGTCGCGCGAACCATCGCGCGCGCCGCCTCGAAGATGGCCCTCACGAGGGGGATCGAAAAGAATATCGGGAAAGGCGACGACGCCTGGATCGGCCGTCTCCTCGGCGCCGTCACCAACGTGGGGACCGCGATCCTGGAACAGGCCGACACGCGCTCCTGGCAGCTCCTCCCGGGACAGATCGGGATCGCGCGTCTGCGGCTGCCCGCCGGGACGCACGACATCGTGGTCGAGGTCCCGGCCGGAGGCCAGCGGCGCCAGGTTCCGGCGGGTCGTGTGACGGTGCGGACGGGCGAGATCGCCGTCCTCCCCGTACGAATCTGGCAGTGACGACGGTCCGCAGGACCCGAAATTGCAACCAGGCGCGGAAATCGGGACGTGACGAGGTCGGCCGCCGGCGCCTGGCGCCGATCCACAATGCGGGAGCGAACATGAGCCGTATCACAACCGCCGTACTCGCCCTCGGGCTCCTTGCCGCCCCTCCCCTGCGCGCCCAGGTCGCCGACACCGCGGCGGCGGCGGACTCGACCGCCTTCGCCGGCTCTTACTGGGCGATCAGCGGCCTGTACTATGCGAACAACAACAACTACGACCTCATGCTGGTCGGCGGACAGGCGTGGCCCTTCGGCGACGACGGCGGTTGGACGCTCCGCGCCGGGCTCGGCACCGCCGTCGTATTCTACGGCTACAACGACACCGGCTTCATG
>VSDC01000249.1:0-4352 GCA_047459275.1 Gemmatimonadota bacterium | reverse complement strand
TCGAGCCGAACGCCATGACCCTGGCCACGGCCACCCCCGACGGCCGCCCGTCCGCACGCATAGTGCTCCTCAAGGGGCTGGACGAGCGCGGCTTCTCGTTCTACACCGACTACGAGAGCCGCAAGGGGCGGGAGCTGGCGGCCAACCCGCACGCGGCCCTCGTCTTCTACTGGCCGGAGCTGCACCGCCAGGTCAGGGTCACCGGCACGGTCACCCGCGTGCCCCGCGAGGAATCCGAGGCATACTTCCGCAGCCGCCCGCTGGCGAGCCGCCTCTCGGCTTGGGCCTCCCGCCAGAGCGAGGTGGTCCCGAGCCGCGAGGTGCTCGAGGCGCGCCACCGCGAGGCGGAGGAGCGCTTCCCGGATGGCGACGTGCCCCTCCCCGACCGCTGGGGTGGCTTCGTCCTCGACCCCGAGGTGATCGAGTTCTGGCAAGGGCGCCCGGGCCGCCTCCACGACCGGCTCTGCTACACGCGGCTCCCCGACGGCGGCTGGCGCATCGAGCGGCTCTCGCCGTGAGCGGCGTGACGCGCGACGAGGGTCGGGGCCCCGACGCGGCGGCGCCCGCGCCCGCCGAGACCGCCGCGCGCGTGGATGGTCCGGGCGCCGCCGGCGCCCCTGCGCTCCTCACGCCCGGCGCGGAGCCGTGGCCGTACCTGACCGCGGACATCCCCGCGATCCCCGGCACGCTCAAGGCGCGCTACGAGGACTTCGTCGTCGAGGAGATCCCCCTCTACGAGCCCGAGGGGCGCGGCGATCACGTCCACTTCGTCATCGAGAAGGCCGGGCTCACCACGCACAAGGCGGTCGCCGACGTCGCCCGCGCCCTCGGCGTACACCCTCGCAACATCGGATTCGCCGGCCTGAAGGACGCCCGGGCCGTCACCCGCCAGACGCTCAGCGTCGAGCACGTCGACCCGGACCGTATCGCGTCGCTCGAACTCCCCCGGATCCGCGTCCTCTCCGTGGCGCGGCATCCGCGCAAGCTCCGGATCGGGCACCTCGCCGGGAACCGATTCACGATCCGGCTGCGGAACGTCGACCCGGCCCGGATCGACGACGTGCGCCGCGTCCTCGACGTCCTCTCGCGCCGCGGCGTCCCCAACTACTTCGGCGTCCAGCGCTTCGGCGTGCGCGGCGACACCGCCGAGATCGGGCGTCGCCTCGTCGCAGGCGACGTCGCAGGCGCCGTCTCCCTCATCGGCGGCGCGCCCGGGCCTCTCGACTCCGGTGCGATCCTCGAAGCGCGCAAGGCCTTCCAGGCGGGCGACTACGCCGCCGCCGCAGAGCTGTGGCCCCGCACCCACGCCGCGTACGCCCGCCTCTCCCGCGCGATGGCCCGCGAGAAGGGGAACGCGCGCCGCGCGATCCGGGCGTTCGACCGCCGTATGCTGCGCTTCTTCGTGAACGCCTACCAGTCGTGGCTCTTCAACCAGATCCTCGCCCGGCGGATCGACACCATCGACCGCGTATTCGACGGGGACCTGGCCGTGAAGCACGAGACCGGCGGGATCTTCCGCGTCCAGGACGCGGCCGCCGAGCAGCCGCGCGTAGACGCGTTCGAGATCTCGCCCACCGGCCCGCTCCCGGGCCCCAGGATGCGACGGGCGGAAGGGGTGCCCGGCGCCATCGAGGACGAGGTGCTGCGCGAGGCCGGGGTCCGGCTCGAGGACTTCCCGGAAAAGGGGCCGTTCCGGGTGACCGGCGGCCGCCGGGCGCTTCGGTTCCCGCTCCGGGATGCCACCGTCGAGCCCGGAGACGACGACGCGGGACCGTACCTCGAGTTCCGTTTCACGCTCCCGCCGGGGTGCTACGCCACCGCCGTGCTCCGCGAGGTCTGCAAGGACCGGCTTTCCGGGCCGCTGGACACGGGAGAGGAGGAAGGTGCGGTCGAGGATGACGGCTGAGGACCGACGCCGCTGCGTGCGGATCGCTTCCGCAGACGCGGGCTCGAGCCCCAAGGCGGCCGGACCGCCCGACGAACGATACGCTCCGCGCCGGGTAGATCTCCCCGGCGACGGTGGCCTTTGCTAGTGTGGAGGAAGAATGTCCGGAAAAGGACTTGCTCTCGCCCCCGCCGCGGGCGCATTGCTGACCGTGGGCGCATTGCTCGCCGCGAGCGCGCTGCTGACCGCATGCGCCGACGTGCCGCCGCCGAGCGGCGCCGTCGGCTCGCAGGCACCCGACTACGCCGCCCCCACCCTCGACGGCGACACCATTTCCCTAGCCGAGCTCCGCGGCAACGCCGTGCTCCTCAACGTGTGGGCAACGTGGTGCCCGCCGTGCCGCAAGGAGATGCCGGATCTGCAGAAGCTGCACGAAGAGTTCGACCACGCCGGGCTGCGCGTCGTCGGGGTCAGCATCGATGCGGCGGGCGCCGACGAGATGGTCCGAGAATTCCTCGAAGACTACGGGATCACGTACACGATCCTCCGCGACCCGGCCGATCGCATTACATCGCTTTTCCCGGCGCCCGGCGTGCCGAACACCATCCTCATCGACGCCGAAGGCAAGGTCGCCTGGCGACGCCTCGGGGAGGTGACCGCCGACGACCCCTCGCTCCGCGAGGCCATCGCCCGGGCGCTCCCCGCGACACGAAGGCGGTGACCGCCGACGCGTCTGTCTCGGCCGACGCGTGCGGCTCGCTCCCCGTGCCCGAGGTGATCAGTCGCTCGCGGCGTCGCATCCATACAATGCAGCGAGGGCGGCCCCTCGCGGGTACCGCCCTCCACATCTATTCCAATCGGCCATTGACGGCCGCTCATCCCAGATAGCCGGCAGCCTTCAGCACGGGATACATCAGGGCCACCATCCCGCCAATGTAAAGGACCACGCTTCCAAGGGTCTTGACCACCGCTATCTGGATCACCGGGTCGATCTTCTTCGTCATGGGTTCCCTCTATCACCAGCGCGACCGAAGTCGCGTCCCTCGTCCAAGGTTCCACTCGTCCGACGGTCGATACGCCGGGCTCCCGCGCCCGGCCAACATGCGTCCGTCCCTACGAGCGACGAAGGAGATCGGTTTCACCCGGGACGGCGGGCTCGAGCCCGCCGTCACTGACTTAGAGGACTCGAAGCGCCGAAAGGGTTGCATTCGGCCGACGGAGCCCTGTTCTTGTCTCGCATTCCCCCCGGATTTACCTTCCTCCACCCGTAGGGAACGGTCGGTGATGCGGCCGGCGAACCTGCGTGATGCCCCTCCGGGCGTCACCATTGGGAGGACATCATGCGCGCTGCCGCGTTGATAGCCCTGCTCACGCTGGGCGGCCCGGCCGTTGCCCGGGCCCAGGTCTCCCCTTTCCAGTTCACAGGACACGCAGACTTCGAGGCCGTCGCCGGCGAGCCCGTGGGGCCGGCCGGCTTCTTCGGCGGCAGGCTCGTCGGCGCCGGCGAGTACCGGCCTTCCGAGCGCCTCACGCTCTTCGCCGAGCTGGGCGCCCGGGCCCGCGGGGACGCGATCGACGTGACCCTCGACCGCGTCGCCCTGCGTTGGGCCGCGCTCGACTCGCTCACCTTCTCCGCGGGCCGGCTCCATTCCCCCATCAGCTACTGGACCGCCGCGTTCGCACCCGGTTCCTGGAACCGGACGAGCGCGACCATCCCGATCCTCGCCGACCCCGCGTCCGGCATCCTGCCCATCCACATCGTCGGCGTGCGGGCCGACGGCCGGGTCGGGGCGGGTCCGCTCGAGCTCCTGGCAAGCGCGGCATTCGCCAACGGTCGCGACCCGGCGCTCGCCGGTCCCGGTGATTCCGGCGACATCGACGGGAGCCCCGCGTGGTCGCTCTCGCTCGCCGCCCGGCCGCGCCGCGTGCCCGGGCTCCGCGTCGGCGGGGCGTTCTACGGCGACCGCCCCCTCTCGTTCGCGGGCGACGCGATCGACGAACGGATCGTATCGGCGCACGCCGCCATCGAGAGGGGCCCCGTCGAGGCCGTGGCCGAGTACGTGCGCATCGCCCACGAGGACGACGCCGACCGTTACACCTCCCGCGGCTACTACGTGCAGCTCGCCTTCCCGCTCCCGGAGCGCTACCTGGCCCTGACGCCGTATCTCCGGGTCGAGCGCCTGGACCTGGCCGAGGGCGACCCGTTCTTTTCGTCGATCGTCGCCGCCGAACGGGCGGTGGCCATCGGCCTGCGCTACGACTTCCTGCAGCAGGGCGCGCTCAAGGCCGAGATCCGCTCCGACCGGCCGGCCGGCGTGTCCGATCGCGGGGTATCGCTGCACCTCGCGGCCAGCTTCCGCGTCACCCGGCCGGACGTGAGGCCGCCCGTGCCCATCGCCGGCGCGGCGGGCGTCCCCGAGCCGACCACGGCGGACTCCGTCGGAGCCGAGCAGACCGCAACCAAAGC
>VSDC01000248.1:0-4371 GCA_047459275.1 Gemmatimonadota bacterium | reverse complement strand
AGGAAGTTCATGATCACGCCGGCCGAGATGACCAACGCCCGCGCCGGGAGCGACTTCGACTCGAAATCGCGCGGCCGTGGCGCGGCCTGGCCGTCGGATTCGCGAAGCAGCCCCAGGTCCGACGCGCCCGCGATCCCGGTGCCCTCATCCCGCTTCACCGGCCCGCCCTCGATGGCTTCCATCTCCTCCATCCCGGCCATCTTCACGTAGCCGCCGAGGGGGAGCCAGGAGATCACGTACTCCGTCTCGCCGCGCCGGAATCCGACCAGCTTGGGGCCAAGTCCGATGGAAAAGCGGGGAACCTCGATGTCCACGAGCTTGGCCGTCACGAAGTGGCCGAGCTCGTGAACGAAGATGAGTACTCCGAGGACGACGATGGTCGCGAGGATCGTGATCAGCATCCGTGCTCCAGGATTCTACGGGCGATGATGCGGGCCTCCCGATCGGCGGACAACACCGTTTCCAACGAATCGGCGGGCCCCGCCTCGTGCTCCTCGAGCACCCGCTCGATCAACTCCGCAATGCCCGGAAACGGCAATTCTCCGGCCAGGAACGCGGCGACGGCCACCTCGTTCGCGGCGTTGTACACCGCCGGTGCGACCCCACCGCAACGCCCCGCCTCGACCCCGAGACGGAACGCCGGGAAACGTACCGGGTCCAGCGCCTCGAACGTCAGCGGTCCCGCCCGCACCGGGTCGAAGCGCGGCCCCGTGTCGTGGATCCGCTCCGGGTACGTCAGTGCATAGAGGATCGGGAGCTCCATCGATGGGAACCCCAACTGCGCCAGCACCGACCCGTCGTTGAACTCGACCATCGAGTGGATGATCGATTGCGGGTGGACCACGACGTCGATGCGATCGTACTCCACAGAGAAGAGAAAGTGCGCCTCGATGACCTCGAGCGCCTTGTTCGCCAGGGTCGCCGAATCGATCGTGATCTTGGCGCCCATCTCCCACGTGGGGTGGCGCAGCGCCTGCTCGGGCGTCGCCTTCGCGAGCTGCTCGGCCGTCCAGTCCCGGAACGGCCCTCCCGACGCCGTCAACACGAGCGAGCGCACTTCGCTCGGATCCGACCCGGCGAGACACTGCAGGATCGCGCTGTGCTCGCTGTCGATCGGGATCAGTTCGCCGCCCCCGCGCTCCACGGCCTCCAACACTAGCGGCCCGCCGACGACCAGCGATTCCTTGTTCGCAAGCGCGAGGCGCTTCCCCGCCCCGAGCGCGGCCAGCGTCGCCTCCAGCCCCGCAGCGCCGACGACCGCGTTGATCACGATGTCGACGTCGGGGTGCGCCGCCACCTCTTCGAGCGCCTCCCGGCCCGTGTGCCATTCCGTCCCGGGGGGCGTGGGGAGCGAGCCGAAGCCGTTCTCCACGAGCACCGCCACCTTCGGCCTGTACCGCTCGACCTGCCTCGCGAGTTCCTCTCCGTTTCGATGCGCGGTCAGTGCAACGACATGGAATCGGTCTGGATGACGTTCCAGCACCGCGAGTGCGCTCCGGCCGATCGAACCCGTCGAACCCAGGATCGCGACACCGACGCTCAAGGCACCCCTCCGCCCTGTCCTATCCTAGCGAGACCCAGAAGAACCAGCAGGCCACGGGGATCGCGAAGAAGAGCGCGTCCAGACGATCCAGGACGCCACCGTGGCCGGGGAAGAGATTACCCGAGTCCTTGACCCCCGCCTCGCGCTTGATCACGGACTCGGCCAGATCCCCGATCAAGGCGACGACGCCCACCAGCAACCCGCCCGCCGCGCCGGCGGCCCAGCCGAGACCGAAGCCGTACCAGCCGTCGAGCACGATCGCGGCGTACGCCGCCCCCACGGCCACAGCTCCGGCCAGCCCGGCCACCGCACCCACGACCGTCTTCCCCGGGCTCACCGTCGGGATCAGCTTGCGCCGACCCCACTTCCGGCCCGCGAAGTACGCGCACGTGTCGTTGATCCACGTGACGCCGACGGAGAAGACGACGAGGGCGGCACCCGCCCACGCCTCCGTGGCGAGAAAACCCGGCGCGCCGTACGAGGCCCCCTCGACCATCGCCGTGAAATCGTGGCGCAGGAACATCCCGTGGGCGAGCGTCCAGCCCGGAAAGATCGCCCCCAGGACCGTCGTAGCCGACGATGGAAGAGGTCGTCCATCCACGCCCCGCACCCACACCACTGCGCCGGCGGCCAGGAGCACGAGCACGACCGCACTCACGAACAACGGCAGCGCCGCTTCCTCGATCGACGGCCGCCACGCGGCGATCAGCACCGATCCGGCGGCGAACGCGGCGCCCGGCACCTTCATCGGGCGGATCCCGCTCCGCTCCGCAAGGCGGAACAGCTCCAGGGCGCTCCCCAGGGCGACCGCCGCCAGGAGCACGCCCAGGTACCATCCGCCGGCCACGATCGCCGCAATGGCTACCGGGATGCCAATGGCCGCAACCGCCACGCGCTGGCCCAGCTCGCTCTTCGGCATTGTCCTCAGACCGTTGACACGCGCCCGAAACGCCGCTCCCGCTTCTGGTACTCCTCGATCGCGGCAAAAAGGTGCTCCCGCCGGAAATCGGGCCAGAGCACGGGCGAAAGGTAGAGCTCGGTGTAGGCGAGTTGCCAGAGAAGGAAATTGCTGATGCGCTGTTCGCCGGAGGTCCGGATCAGGAGGTCGGGGTCGGCGAAACCTGCCGTGTACAGCTCGCTCTCGATCGCGGCCTCGTCCACCGCATCGGCCGAGAGCAGGCCCGCCTCGACCCGGGCCGCGAGCCGGCGAAACGCCCGAACCAGCTCGGCACGGCCGCTGTAGCTGACCATCAAGTTGAGCCGCAACGCCTGCCCGCCCCGGGTCGCCTCCTCCATCGCGGCCACGGCGGCACGCGCGCCTGCCGGGAGCCGATCCAGGTCCCCGAGCACGCGGACCTCCACGCCCCGATCGCGCAGCTCCTCCCGCTCCTTGATCAGGTAGTGCCTCAGCAGCCGCATGAGCGCAGCCACCTCGCCCCGCGGGCGGTTCCAGTTCTCCTGGGAGAAGGCGTACAGCGTGAGGACCTGAATGCCGGCTTCGACCGCACCCTCCACCACTTCCCGCACCGACGCCATCCCGGCCACATGGCCACGATAACGAGGGAGGCCGCGGGCTCGCGCCCAGCGGCCGTTCCCGTCCATGATGATCGCGACATGCGCCGGGATGGCGCCGCCCAGCCGGATTCGCTCGAGAGGATCGGCGCTCATGCCGGGGATCAGACCTCCATGACCTCCCGCTCCTTGGCCTCAAGGAGCTTGTCGATCCGGCCCACGTACTCGTCCGTCAGCTTCTGGATCTCGTCCATCTGGCGACGAGCTTCGTCCTCGCTCAGCTCGTGCTCCTGCTGCCGACGCTTGATGTCCTTGTTCGCCTCCTGACGCGCATGCCGAACCGCGACCCGGCCCTCCTCCGCCATCTTGTGCAGCACCCGCACCATCTCCTTGCGGCGCTCTTCCGTCAGCGGCGGCACCGGGATCCGGATCACGTTCCCGTCGTTCGACGGATTCAGCCCCAGACCCGCGCCCTGGATCGCCTTCTCGATCTCGCCGATCAGGCTCTTGTCCCACGGCTGCACGACCAGCAAGCGCGGCTCCGGCGCACTCACCGTCCCCACCTGGTTCAACGGGAGCTTGCTCCCGTACGCGTCCACGCGGACCGTGTCCAGCAGGGCGGGCGTCGCTTTCCCCGTCCGCACCGAAGCGAACTCCCGCCGCACCGCTTCCACGGCCTTCTCCATCTGCGCTCGCGCTTCCGCTATCGATGCCATGGTTCTTCCCCCCGGAGATACTCCTCGTACGCCTGAAGTGACGAGGCAGCCTCAGCTCACAAGAGTTCCCACCGGCTCGCCGCGAATCGCATCCGCGATCGCGCCGGGCCGCTGGATGTTCAGCACGATGATCGGCAGATCGTTGTCCTTGCACAACGACACCGCCGCCGTGTCCATCACGCCGAGCTCCCTCGTCATGACCTCCATGAACGACAGGCGGGGCAGGAACTTCGCCGTCGGGTCCTTCGCCGGGTCCGCGCTGTAGACCCCCTCCACCTTCGTCGCCTTGATGATCACGTCGGCTTCCATCTCGATGGCGCGGAGCACCGCCGCCGTATCCGTCGAGAAGTACGGGTTCCCCGTCCCGCCGGCAAAGATCACCACCCGGCCCTTCTCGAGATGCCGCAACGCACGCCGCCGGATGTACGGCTCCGCGAGCTCCTCCATCCGGATCGCCGTCATCACCCGCGTGTCGACCCCCTTCCGCTCGAGCAGGTCCTGGAGCGCCAGCGCGTTGATGACCGTCGCCAGCATCCCCATGTAGTCGGCGTTGACCCGGTCCATCCCCTGCTGGCTGGCCTGCGTCCCCCGCACGATGTT
>VSDC01000247.1:0-4373 GCA_047459275.1 Gemmatimonadota bacterium | reverse complement strand
TACTGGACGCTCACGGTGATGACCACGCTAGGCTTCGGCGACATCACCTTCGAGAGCGACCTGGGGCGGGCCTACAGCACGGTCGTCCTGCTGACGGGGATGGTGCTCCTGCTGATCGTGCTGCCGTTCCTGTTCATCCGCTACTTCTACGCGCCGTGGCTGGAGCAGCAGATCCGCCGCCGGGCTCAGCCGCCGGATGCCGTGCCGCCGGGGACGCGGGGTCACGTGGTGGTGGTGAAGTACGATTCGGTCGCCGCGGGGCTGATCGATCGCCTCGGGTCGCTGGGGGTGCCGTGCTTCGTCCTGGAGGGCGACCCGGAGGCCGCGCGGAGACTGTACGCGGACGGTGTTCCGGTCGTGCTGGGGAGCGTGGACTCGCGTGCGACGTACGAGGCGGTCCGGGTGAAGGACGCGGCGCTCGTGCTGGCGAACGACGAGGACACGACGAACTCGAACGTGACGCTGACGGTGCGGGAGGTGGCGCCGGAGGTGCCGGTCGCGGCGATCGCGAACGACGAGGACGCGGTCGACAACCTGGAGCTGACCGGGGCTACGTACGTGCTCCCCCTGAAGAAGCAGTTGGGCGAGCAGCTCGCGAACCGGGTGAGCGCGGGGATGTTCCGTGCGCACGTGATCGGACGGTACCGCGACCTGCTGATCGCGGAGTTCCCGGCGCAGCACACGCCATTGGCGGGGCGCACCATCAGGGACACGAACCTGCGGGCGGCCACGGGCGTCACGGTGGTGGGGCTGTGGGATCGGGGCGTGCTGCGCCCCGTAGACCCGGACATGGAGCTGTCGCCGACGAGCGTGCCGGTCGTGGTGGGGACGGAGCGGCAGATCGAGGCGCTGAACGAACTGCTGGCGATCTACGACGTCCAGGACGACCTGGTGCTGGTGATCGGCGGCGGGAAGGTGGGCCGGGCGGCGACGGCGGCGCTCCGGCGCATGGACGTGCGGGTGCACATGGTCGAGCGCAACGAGGCGTTGCGGGACCGGCTCGAGGGCCTGCCCGATCTGCTGGTCATGGGCGATGCGTCGGACCGGCGGGTCCTGGAGCGCGCAGGCTTGGACGAGGCGCGCTCGGTGATCCTCACGACGCACGACGATGCCATGAACATCTACCTGGCCGTCTACTGCCGCCGTCTGAACCCGGACGTCCGGATCGTGAGCCGGATCACGCACCAGCGGAACATGGAATCGATCCACCGGGCGGGCGCGGACCTCGTGCTCGGGTACGACACGCTGGCGATCGAATCGGTCCTGTCGATCGTGCAGCGCCGGGAGCTGGCGGTGATGGGGGGGGCGGCGCAGCTCCATATCGTCCCGTTGCCAAAGTCCCTGGCGGGGCGGACGCTGGCGCAGAGCGGGATCGGCGCGCGGACGGGGATGACCGTGATCGCGATCGAGAAGGACGGCCGCGCGCTCACGAACCCGCACCCGGGATCGCGGCTCGAAAGAGGGAGCGAGCTCGTGATGATCGGGAGTGACGAGCAGATGGCGCGCTTCGAGGAGGTGTTCGGCTGACGCGGGAGGGTACGGACCCGCAGGGATCCGGTTCCCGTGCGCAGCGATCCTCAGAACTTCCCCTCGCGCCGGGCGATCGAGACCTGCCGCTCGATCTCCTCGCCGACGCGGCGGTGGAGGAACACGAGGACGATCGGGGTGCCCAGCACGGCGAGGGCGAGGACGGCGGCCATGTACGGCTTCGGGTCGGCGCCCAGAGCGGCACGGTAGATGGCGTACTGAATGATGCAGAAGGTCAGCGTGAGGTAGAGGTTGAGCGGCTCGAGGCTCTCCTTGAGCGTTTCAATGATTACCCGCTGGCGCTCTGCCGGAAGGCGGAGGAAGTTCTGCTTGTCCGGGACGTTGAGATACTTCGGATGGCGCGCCGCAAAGGCGACGGCTCCGCGGACGAAGAAGATGAGCGCGAGGGCGACGAGCGGAAGCCCGAACCAGGAGAGCAGCGTCGCATCGCTCCAGCGGTCCGCCGCGCCGTCGAAGCCGAAGTGGACGGGGATGCGCTCCGGGAGGCTCGGCCATGCAACGGCGCTCCCGACGAAAAGGGCGATGAGGAGAAGGAGATTGAGCGTCCTGGCAACCTTCATATCGATCTCCTCGCGATTCCGTTCCGATTCCGTTCCTCGACTCGGATCCGGATCCTCCGGTCGGGGTAGCAGCCCTCGCCCCCGAAATATAAGCGCGCCAACATGACAGAAAAAAGTCGGATCCAGTTCTCGACCGCGTGGCGGGAGGCCCGACAGCTCGCCTGGGAGCACCGGCGGCACCTCGCGATCGGGTTCGTCCTCATGGTGATCGGCCGGGTGGCGGGACTGGTGCTGCCGCTCAGCCCGCAGTTCCTGATCGACGACGTGATCGGCAAGGGCCGGACGGAGCTGCTCCTGCCGCTCGCGGCGGTGGTCGCGGGCGCGACGGTGGTGCAGGGGCTCACGACGTTCGCGCTGTCGCAGGTGGTGAGCATCGCGGGGCAACGGGCGATCGCCGAGATCCGCAAGGACGTGCACGCGCATCTGCTGCGCCTGCCGGTCCGGTATTTCGACAGCACCCAGACGGGCGTGTTGATCACGCGGGTCATGAGGGACGCCGAGGGCGTGCGCAACCTCGTGGGGACGGGTGTGCTGCAGTTGGTCGGCGGGATCATGACGGCGCTGCTGGCGATGGCTTACCTCTTCTACGCGCACTGGCGGATGACGCTGTTCACGCTGGTGGTCCTGGGCGGCTTCGCGGGCATGATGGCGTACGCCTTCAAGCGGCTGCGGCCGATCTTCCGGGAACGCAACAAGATCGAATCCGAGGTGACGGGTCGGCTGAGCGAGTCGCTGGGCGGGATCCGGACGGTGAAGGTCTACACGGCGGAGGGGCGGGAGCGGATCGTCTTCGCTCGGGGCGTGCACCGGCTGCTCAGGAACATCGCGAGCACGATCACGGGGACGTCGCTGGTTTCCTCGCTCTCGTCGGTCGTCCTGGGGATGATCGGCGTGATCACGATGCTGATCGGCGGCCGGGCGATCCTGGCGGGGGAGATGACGGTCGGGCAGTACACGAGCTACCTCGCCTTCGTGGGCGTGATGCTGATGCCGCTGGTGCAGATCGGCTCGATCGGCACGCAGATCACGGAGGCGTTCGCGGGGTTGGACCGGATCCGCGAGCTGCGCCGCATGGCGACGGAGGACGAGGACGACGCGGCGCGGGAGCCGGTCGAGGAGGTGCGAGGCGACGTCGTCTTCGAGGACGTGCACTTCGCCTACGAGGGCGGCGAGCCGGTGTTGAACGGGATCAGCTTCCACGCGCCCGCCGGCTCGACGACGGCGCTGGTCGGCTCGAGCGGCTCGGGGAAGAGCACCACGATCGGGCTGGTCATGGCGTTCTACCGGCCCACGAAGGGGCGCATACTGATCGACGGACGGGACCTGGCGACGCTGCGGCTGCGGGATTATCGGGCGCGGCTAGGCGCGGTGCTGCAGGACAACTTCCTTTTCGACGGCACGATTCGCGAGAACATCGCCTTCGGCAAGCCGAACGCGACGGACGAGGAGATCTGGGCTGCAGCCCGGGCGGCGCACTGCGACGAGTTCATCGAGCGGTTCGAGCACGGGCTGGACACCGTCGTGGGCGAGCGAGGGGTCAAGCTCTCGGGCGGGCAGCGGCAGCGCGTGGCGATCGCGCGGGCGATCCTGGCCGACCCGAGCATCCTGACCCTGGACGAGGCGACGTCGAGTCTGGACAGCGAGAGCGAGGCGATGATCCAGGACGCGCTGCGCACGCTGCGCGCGGGGCGTACGACGTTCGTGATCGCCCATCGGCTCTCGACGATCCGGAACGCGGATCAGATCCTGGTGCTGGAGGAGGGGAAGATCGTTGAGCGGGGGACGCACGCGGAGCTGATGGCGCTCGGGGGGCGGTACCGGGAACTGCACGATCGGCAGCATCGGATCGAGAGCGATCTGTTCGTGAACCCGGGGGAGGAGCTGGCGCGGGCGTGACGGGCCGCGTGGAGTGCGGCGGGGGCGGACGAATGGGGGCGCGCCGTTGGCGTGAGGGGTCGGCCGCGTGCTACCGCGCGTACAGCGCGTGGGCACGGCCCACGTTGTGGCGCCAGTACGGCGCGCGGGAGGTGGCCGCTGGCGGCGGCGACGGCGGGCTTCGCCCGTAGGAGCCCTTCGGGCGGGGGAGGCGCCTGGCGGCGCGGGGAATGCGCCTCCGGCCGGTTGGCACCCGACGGCGTGGCGAAGGCGCACGAAGGAACGGGAAAGGCGCCTGCGGCGCGGGGACCGGGCCGTGAGTTGCGGGCGGGGGCGCCCCTCGGGTTGGTCGCGGTACCCAACCGCACCACCGGCGGTGAACAGACGTTT
>VSDC01000246.1:0-4373 GCA_047459275.1 Gemmatimonadota bacterium | reverse complement strand
TCGAGTACCTCGAGGTCAGCGACTGCGACATGGAGAAGGGGAGCCTGCGCGTCGATGCCAACGTCTCGGTCCGTCCAGCCGGGAGCGACCGCCTCGGCACCAAGACCGAGGTCAAGAACATGAACTCCTTCGCCAACGTCGAGCGCGCGCTCACCTTCGAGATCGAGCGGCAATCCAAGGTGCTCGCCGCCGGCGGCACCATCGAGGCCCAAACGCTGCTCTGGGATGCTGCGCGCGGGGAAGCGCGGCCGATGCGCTCGAAGGAGGAGAGCCACGACTACCGGTATTTCACCGAGCCCGACCTGCCGCCCCTGGTGCTGGAGCGCGGCGAGATCGAGAAGATCCGGGCCTCGCTCCCCGAGCTGCCCGACGCCAAGGAGCGCCGCTTCCGGGAGCAGTACGGGCTCCCAGCTTACGATGCGGGTGTTCTCACCGCGACCCGGGAGGTGGCCGACTACTTCGAGGCGGTGGCCGCCGCGGCGGGCGACCCGAAGGCCGCGAGCAACTGGGTCATGACCGAGGTGCTTGCGTGGTTGAACCAGCAGCAGTGCGCAATCACCGACTTCCCGGTCCCGCCGGAGCACCTGGCGCAGCTCATCGGGCTCGTGGCCGATGGGACGGTGTCGAGCACGCTCGGCCGTCAGGTCTTCGCGCGGATGGTCGAGACGGGCAAGCCCCCGGCGACGATCGTCGAGGAGGAGGGCCTGGCCCAGGTTCGGGACGTCGGCCAGCTCGAGGCCTGGGTCGACGAGGTCATCGCCGCCCACCCGGCCGAAGCGGAGCGCTACCGCGCCGGCGAGCAGAAGCTGCTCGGGTTCTTCATGGGGCAGGTGATGCGGAAGTCCGCGGGGAAGGCGGACCCGCGGCAGGCGACGGAGATCATCCGGCGCAAGCTCGGCGGCTGATACACGGAGCCCCCGGAGATCCGGGGGCTTCGTGTATCCGCTTCCCGAGGCTTCGTGCATCAGCTCGCCGCCTGGATCTCCCGGCGACGGTTCCAGTACCCGAGCTCCGTCTGTGGGAGCGGGAAGAAGTCGTCGGCGAGCTCGACCAGGCGAGCCTGCTCCCTCCACACCCCCTCCCGGAACGCCATGCGTCGCACTCGCTTCGCCATCTGCAAGTTGACCTCGCCGATCGGGTCGAGGGCGGCCGGGAGGGACGTGCGGCGACGGCACAGGTAGTCCACGATCGAGTCGAACGCGTGCGCGACGTACTGCTCGACGACGTCGTCGGTCAGGTCCCAGCGCGAGTGCTGGACGACGCGGTCGAAGGCCGCCTTCCACCGGTCGCTGTCCTGGACCCGGATCATCCCGCGGAAGATCCGACGGTTCGTCTCGAAGGAGAAGATCGTCCCGCTGAGCACGCTGTCGAAGAGCGCATCCGCCTCGCTGTGGTCGTAGTCCATGACGATGGAGCGCGCCAGGGAAGCGAATCTCTCGCCGAGGTGCGCGTCCATCCGGTGCTCCCAGTAGGAGTGCCCCAGGGCCTTCGTCGAGCTCGTCAGCATGAGCTGCCGCGGGACGAAGAAGTTGTGGGCGATGGTGTCCGCGGCCAGGTGGCTCAGGTAGCCGAGCGCGACGGCGCGCAGCCTGTCGTTGTCCGCCTCCGCGAAGATCTCCTCGCCCACGTGCCAATAATGGCAGTGTCGGCCCAGGGGGACGTACTTCTTGGCGAGCGAGATGTCGGCCGCCAGCGAGCCGTAGAGGAAGCTCTGCGGATAGGCCCGCAGCAGATCGGCGATGATGGGCGGCAGATAGGAGAGGTTGTTCAGGATATGCTCCCCGAGGAACACATGGGTAGCCGGGCCGAACGCCCATGCGTCGCTCGGCAGGAGCAGCAGGCACGTCAGCGTTGCAACGGCGATGACGAGAATACGCAATGGATCCGTCCGGTCTAACGTGCGCTAGCGCGCAACGAACTCTTCCTCAACGATTCCACGATACGCTCCGTGCGGCTCGGCGGTTCGGGGCGCAGCAGGAGCACCAGCGCGGCTCCGATCACGACCCCGAGCGCGAACGCCGACACGAAGTCTACCGTGTCCCTTTGTGGCATGATCTCCTCCAACGCACGTCGACGACGTCAATCGTCGTCTGCGGCGGCCCGCCGACCCCGGTCCGGGACGCTCCGGGGCGAACGGAGCCTCTTCGCCGCGGCGTGGAGGCCGCGCGCCGTGGCCGCCGCGTCGAGCAGGACGTCCTCGACCTCCGCCTGGACGGTGTCGACGACGGTCCCGAAGCGCCGCACGCGGGCCTCGGCTGCGCGCACCGCCTCCCGTAGCTGCCGGTTCAGGTCCTCGAGCGTGTCGTTGAACTCGTCCACGTTCTGCCGCACCCGCTCGCTGATCCCGGCCGCGTCCTCGGCCACCTTGCCGGCGCGCTCGAGAATAGGTTCGGCACGAGGAGCGAGGCGGTCCACCGTCTGCTCGAGCGTCCGGAGCAGCCGAATCGCCGCACGCAGCATGTAGAACCCCGCAATGGCCAGGCCGATCCCGAACAGGGCGAGCAGCACGAGCGAGATGGCGGTCGCGGTCTGGGCCCAGGCGATCCATTCCAGCCGGCCGGCCAGATCAGCGGCGTCCTGAACGACGGTCATGAATCCGATCACGACTCCCTCCCTCCACTCCTCAGCCGAAGAGATCGATCCCGAGCGTTCGCGACCCGAGCTTGGGGACGAGCCCGGCGCGGCGCCTCCAGAAGCGGCCTGTTTCGAACGCTCGCCGCACCTCGGCGGCGGCCTCGGCTCCAAGCGATTCGACCACGGCCTCGAACGGCCGGCGCTCCTCGAGCCAGGCGTGAAGCGCCGCATCCAGCACCGAGATGCCGCCCACGGCGTGCGCCAGGCGCTCGAGGGCGGGCGGTCCCGTCCACTCCCCGGCCAACGCGGCGACCTGACTGGCGTACAGGTCGCCGAGGGGGAGCAGCGGCTCGGGTGGAGGCGGCGGCGCGAGGAGCAGCACCGTCCTGTTCGCCGGGTGCGCCACGAGCGCCCCGCGGGTCGCTGCGACGAGCCTGCACCGGAAGCGATGCGCCTCTTCGACGGCGGAGGCGGTCTCCTCGGCTTCCGCTTCGAACGCGGCGATGCATGTCCGCGCCTCTTCGGGGCGCGGCCGCGGGACCCGCCACACCGCGTCCGCTCCGACGCCGAGCGCGCACCATTCGGCGGCCAACGAGGCCTCCGGGCTCCCGTCGTCCATCAGCACGACGCCCGCGGCCCCGGCGTCCCGTACCGCCTGACCGACGACCTCGGCCACCACGCCGCCCACGCGAGCCCGGGCCGCCCGGAGATCCGTGGCCGGGGGGAACTCGACGCCGGCGCTCACGGCCGCCCCTCCAGGATCTCCGTCAGCATCCGATGCACCAGGTGCGGATCCTCGTCCCGCGTGTGCGCGAACGGCCGGCGTGCCCGGGCGACCTCGGCGAGGGACAGCTCGGCCTGGATCACGACTTCGCCCTCCGACGGCGCGCGGGCCAGTACGTCCCCCGTCGGCGCCACGATCAGCGAATCGCCGCCGAAGACCACGCCGTCCTCGGCGCCCACCCGGTTCGCCAGCGCGACGTAGATACCGTAGATGTGGGCCGTGGTTTGTGCAATCCGTGTCCAGGCCTCGCTCGTCCGGAAGCGGGAACCATCGGCGCCGCCGGTCCACGCCCCGCGCCCGGGGGCCGCGGCCTGGATCATGAGCAGGTGCACCCCCTGGATCGCCGCAAGATACATCAGCGCCGGGTGCCAGAAATCTTCGCAGATGAGGACCGCGGCGCGCCATCCGCCGCCCGGCTCGTATGCCTCGACCCGAGCGCCCCGGCCGAAGAAGCGCCCCTCGTCGAACATCCCGTACGTCGGCAGGTAGACCTTGCGGTGGCGGAAAAAAACCGCGCCATCCCGCACGTGCACCGCCGCGTTGTACGGCACGCCGTCCAGCCCCAGGTCGACGAGGCCGACCACCACGTCCGGCGAACCGCGAAGAGCGGTCGGAAGCGCCCCGCCCGCATCGAGCGAGATCCCGAGCGCGCCCGCGTCGTCGCCGATGCCGTACCCCGTCAGGGAGAGCTCCGGCGTGAGGACCAGGTCCGCGCCGGAGCTCGCCGCCGCATCCGCGATCCGGCGCGCGTTCTCCTCGACCCGCCCCAGCTCGGGGGCGAACTGGTACACCGCGAGACGCAGGGTGGAACCGATCATCGAGATTGGTAGAACCGTCGGGTCCCGGTTCGGCCGGAGTTCCGCGCCGCGCGCGAATCGACCGTTGGGGAGAGGCAGAGCATGGTAGGCGGAGTCATTCGGGAACCTCCAGCGGCACCGACGCGGCCAGCGCTTCGGCCGTACCGCCGGGCGGCCGGTCAGGACTCCTCGGTCCCGAGCTCCGGCTTCAGACCCAC
>VSDC01000245.1:0-4425 GCA_047459275.1 Gemmatimonadota bacterium | reverse complement strand
ACCTCCTCGTACTGCCTCACGTCGAGCCCGAAATGCTCGACCACCCGGCGGTAGTACTTGAGCGCCTCCCGCCGCGTCGGACGATCGCCCACGGTGATGAAGGGCAGACCGCCCAGCTCCAGCTTTTCCGGTGTGCTGAAGAAGGTGCCGTAGGTCGGGTAGCCGGCGATGCTCCTCGTGATGCACCCCTTGTCGAAGATGACACACCGCACGCCTTCCCGCGCCGCGGCCACGCCCACGCCGAGCCCGCACGGCCCGGCGCCGACCACCGCGATATCGAAGATCTCCTGCACGCTACTCCCTTTCTCCGGGTCTCAACGTCATCCGATGCACCGCTCGCGCTTCCGCCTTCGCGCGGTCCAGGGGCACGAGCCACAGCCCGCCGGTCCGCCAGCGCTCGAACTGGTCCCGGTAGTGCGGCGACGTCGGGACGCCCGACTGACCGGTCGGGAGGATGAACCCGCCGCTCCCGTCCACGTCCGCCATGTCGACCACGTGCCGCTGGCTCGCGCCGGCCACGACGGTCGCCGGGTAGCGATGCGTCGACGTGTCGTGCGCCACGTTTACCGTGGTCGGCGATCCGCCGAACGGCGCGGGGCCGATGTTCAGCCCGAGGATCCGGTCCAGGATCCGGACCTCGGCCAGCGGATGGTCCATGACGACCTGCTGCAGCTCGCCCCAGGTCCGGCCCGCCACGATCGAGTCGGCCTCCAGCATGGCCTGGACGGCAAGGGCAAGGTAGGCGCTGTCGCCGTTCGGGTCCACCCACGGAAGCGCGCGCCGCTCGAGGACGTCGTGCAGCGCATCCATGGGGAACCAGCCGGCCCGTCCGTTCCAGATCGACTCGGACGCCAGCCGCCTCAGGCGCTTGCGCCACACGTTGAAGATCGCCGCCGCCCGTGAATCCGCTCGCGCCTCCAGGTCCCACTCGCGCAGCATCTCGGTGACGGCGTCCAGGCCGGCGCCCTCCGCGGCCTCGATCGCCCGGTCGACGTACCGCTCCGCCATCGCGTCGCGCACGTCCAGTTGCTGGCGATGCACCGCTTCGGCGTCGAACGGCCCCGGCCCGGCGACCATCTGCGTGATCCGCATCGCCCGGAACGGATCCATCCAGAGGCTGCCGACCAGCCCGCCGAGCGGGCCCGCCGCCTGGCGGTTGTTCGCCGTGACGACATAGCCGCGCGGCGGGTCGAACACGTGCGGGTGCCGCTCGAACGGGAGCGTGCCCACCCAATCCCACTCGCCCGTCCACCCGGGGACCGGCGCGATCGGCGGCGGCTTCGGCCCGCCTTCGCGCCCCAGTCGCGTCAGGTCGGCCGAGCCCCGCAGCGGCACGGTGCCCCCCATCCAGTACCCGATGTACCCCGCCGTGTCCGCGTAGACCACGTTCTGGTGCGGGTTGTCGAACGCGTCGACCGCGGCGACGAAGTCGTCCCAATCCTTCGCCCTGTTCAACCCCCGGATCGCGCGCCAGGCCTTCGACTCGTCGTGCGCGACCCACCGCATCGCGATCAGCTCCCCGCCCGCCCGGGCGTCCACCGGCGTCAGGATCGGGCCGTGGCGCGTCAGCCGGATCGTGTGCGGCACCGGGTCGCGTCCCCTGACCCGGATCGTGTCGTGGATGACGACGAACGGTTCGCTCCCGTCGGGCGTAAGGTACCGCGTCGAGTCGGCAGGGTCGACGCGCTCGATGAAGAAGTCGACGTCGTCGACGTACGCGTTCGTGAACCCCCACGCGATCGCCCGGTTGTGGCCGGCCGTGATCCCCGGCACGCCGGGGATCGTCATCCCGACCACGTCGAGCGGCCCGCCTTCCGCATCCCGCGCGTGCAGCGCCATGAGGTACCAGATCGCGGGCGCATCCAGCCCCAGGTGCATGTCGTTCGCGAGGATCGGCTTCCCCGAACGCGTCTTCCGCCCCGAGATCACCCACGCGTTCGACGCACGCGCGACGCTCATGCGCTCCAGCAACGCGGCCGCGAGCGCCGGGATCTCCGGCGGGACGGGCCCGTCCACGATGTGCGCGCCCCACGCAGGGTAGTCCGGGACCAGCCACCTCGCCCGTTCCTCGCCGAGCTCGCGGATCGCACGCGCCAGCTCCATCCCGGGCCAGTACCCCGAAAGGTCCCACGCCATGATCTTCTCGATGGCGAGCGTGTGCCGGACGGTCCAAGGCTCCGGCCGGAAGCGCAGGATCCGGAACTCCGGCGGCAGCCCGTCGTTGGACTCGATCCAGGCGTTCACGCCCGCGGCGTACGCCTCGAGCAGACGCCGCTCCTCCGGAGTCAGGACCCGCTCCGATTCCGCCGCCGCACGCCACAGCCCCAGCGTCCGCAGGAACCGGTCGGTCTCGAGCGTCCGTTCGCCGAAGATCTCCGAGAGCCGCCCTTCGGCCACCCGCCGGAACAGCTCCATCTGCCACAGCCGGTCCTGCGCATGGACGTACCCCTGCGCGAAATAGAGGTCCTCCTCCGTCTCGGCCCAGATGTGCGGCACGGCCAGCGAGTCGCGCCACACCTCCACCGGCGCCGAGAGTCCACGTACGACCACGTCCCCGGTGTACTCCGGCACCCCGGAGCGCAGATAGACGAGCGCCGCCACCGCAGCCGCGAGCGCAACGCCCGCGACCACGCCGATCACGAGCAACGTCTTCCGCATGAAATACCTCTCGACCTCCGAACCGCTTGCGATTCAATCCTCCAGCCGGCGACCGGCCGCGCCCGCGCCTCCGTCCTTGAAGATCGGGACCGCCTCGCCGGTCACCGTCTCGAAGATCGCCTTCAACACGCCGATCAGCACCGGGCCGATGATCACGCCGACCAGCCCGAACGTGTACACGCCCGTCACGAGCGCGAGGAACATCCAGTAGAAGTTTAACACGTCGGACTTCTCCGCGGCGATCTTCGGACGCAGGTACAACGACAGGAACAGCGTGTTCACCGTGAACCCGATCGTCGCCATCGCGATCCCGCCCACGACTTCGCCCCGGAACACCACCAGGTACAGCGCCACCGGCACGTAGACGGCCCAGGAGCCGACGATCGGCAAGAAGCCGATGAAGAAGGACACGATCGCCAGCACCACGGCGAGGGGGACGTCCCACGCCAGATTCATCGTCAGGACGACGGCCGACTTCACGAGCTGCGTCAGGAACGTCGCGTACAGCGCTCCGTACACGACCGCCCGCACGTTGCCGCTGATCGCCTGCTCCAGGTCACGGTACCGCCCCGGGACCTTCGAGCGCAGGTAGCCGACGACCCGGGCGTGGTCCGTCAGAATATAGAACACGGTGACCAGGAAGACCGCGATCGAGATCGTCACGCCGCCGAACGCCTCGTTGATCTCGTCGACGACGTACGCGCCCCGGTTGGCCATCGAGGCGACCAAGGCCGAGAGGTCGTCCTCGACCGCAATCCGGCGGATGAAAGGGATCGTGCGCAGCGCGTCCGTGAGCCGCTGCGCGACCTGCCGGCTGTTGGCCTCGAGGTACGCCGCCGCGTCCGCGACCTCGACCCAGCTGTAGATCAGGACGACGACGAGCGGCAGGATCACCACGGCGATCGCCACGATCGCGGCGAGCCAGCGGCGCCGGAGCCACCGCGTCAGCCACTCGTGGAACGGGATCAGGAACGCCCCCAGCACCACGCCCGCGATGATCGCGACGATCACGTCCGCGATCATGTAGAGGAAGAGCGCGGCAATGACGATGAGAACCAGCGCGGTGACGACGGCCTTGCGCAGCTCCGGGATCGTGTAGTCGCCCAGCCGGACGTCGTCCGACCGGCGATCCGCCCGCCGGCGGTCTTCCGGCGTATCCCGTTCGCTCACGCCGCCTCCGGCCTTCGAACCCCCGCCCGCACCGCTCGCTCACGCCTCATCGCGCCACCGCTCCACCTTGCCGACGTAACGCGCGATGAGGGCCTCCGCGGCTCCGTCCGTCGGCGCCTCGGCCGTGACCACGAAGTATGGCTTGTGCGAGTGCGGGATGATCAGGACCCACTCCGCGTCGCCCAGCCAGACCTTCACCCCGTCGACGAGCTGCCGCTCCTCGGATTCGGTCTCCTCGATCAGGCGACGCATCACGGCACCCTTGCGGGCCCACGGGCACGCGACCCGGGTCTGCCACATGTGGATCGTCGGGACCCGGTCCGCCTCCTCGCTCAGTCGCGTGCCCGACCGCGCCAGCGCCTCCAGGAGCTTGACCGCCGCGAACATCCCATCATAGGCGGGGATGAAGTGCGGGAAGATGAACTCGCCGCGCGCTCCGGCCACCATGTCCGCGTCCGTGGCCGAGGCCATCATGGCGTGGTGCTCGGTCTTCGTCCAGTGAAGCTCGGCGCCCGCGTCGCGAATGATCCGCGCCGTGACCGCCGGGCTCGTCACGGGGATCGCCACGCGCCGGATCCCCAGATGCTCGAGCGCGAG
>VSDC01000244.1:0-4436 GCA_047459275.1 Gemmatimonadota bacterium | reverse complement strand
GGATCTCGGCGACCTTCCCCTCCGGGAGCACCTCGGCGACGACGCGGTCCACGCCGGCCTCGCGGGCGACCGCCTCCGCCGTGCGACGGTTGTCGCCCGTGAGCATGACGACCTCGAGGCCCAGGCGACGGAGCCGGGCGATCGCCTCCCGCGACATCGCCTTGATCGGGTCCGCGACCGCGATCACCCCCGCCAGAGCGCCGTCGACGGCGACGTACATGGGCGTTTTCCCCTGCTCGGCGAGCCGCGCGGCCGCCTCCTCGAGCGGCGCGACCGACACGGCGTAGTCGGCCATCAGCTTGTCGTTCCCGATGGCGACGGCGCGCCCGTCGACCACGCCGGTCACCCCGCGCCCCGGCGTCGCCGCGAACGACTCGACCGCGCCCAGCTCCAGCCCGCGCTCCCTCGCGCTCCGCACGATCGCGTCGGCCAGCGGGTGCTCAGACGACGCCTCGAGCGACGCGGCGAGCCGGAGGAGCTCCGCCTCGGGCGACGGCGAGTCGGCGCTCGCCGCCATGGCCTGCGCGACGCCCGCCCCGTCGCCACCCGCAGCCGTCACGCTCTCCACCACGGCCGGCGCCAGCACCACATCCGTCACCGCCGGCCGGCCTTCCGTGACCGTCCCCGTCTTGTCCAGCACGACGACGTTCACGCCCCGCGCCCGCTGCAGCGCCTCGCCTCCCTTGATCAGCACCCCGAGCTGCGCGCCCTTCCCCGTCGCCACCATGACCGCCGTCGGGACCGCGAGCCCCATGGCGCACGGGCACGCGATGATCAGTACCGCGACGGCCGCCGCGAACGCGGGGATCAGCGGCGCCTCGTCGACGGCGACGTACCAGACCACGAACGTCGCCACCGCGATCGACATCACGACCGGGACGAAGATCCCGGTCACCCGGTCCGCCAGCCGCTGGATCGGCGCCCGCGAGGCCTGGGCATCCCGCATCAGCTCGACGATCCGGCTCAGAACGCTGTCGGCGCCCAGCGTCGTCGCACGATAGCGAAACGCGCCCGTGCGGTTGATCGTCCCGCCGATCACCGGGTCGCCCACCGTCTTCTCGACCGGCAGGCTCTCGCCCGTCAGCATCGACTCGTCCACCGCCGACGCGCCGGAGACGACCACACCGTCCACCGGGATCCGCTCGCCCGGGCGCACCAGAATCACATCGCCCGGGACCACATCCTCGATCGGCAGCTCCCGCTCGACGCCATCGCGCTCCACCCGCGCCGTCTTCGGCTGCAGCTCCGCGAGCGATCGCAGCGCCTGCGACGTCTGGTACTTGGCCCGCGCCTCGAACGTGTTCCCCACCAGGATCAGTGCGATGATGAAGAGCACCGCCTCGTAGTAGACGTCCGGCGCGAGGCCGCGGGAGAGAAAGAAGCCCGGGAAGAACGTCGCCGCGACGGAGTAGACGAACGCCGCGCCCGTCCCCACGGCGACGAGCGTGTTCATGTCGGCCGAACGGTGTCGGAAGGCGGACCACGCCCGGGTGTAGAAGTGCCGCCCCGCCCAGGCCATGACGCCGACGGTCAGGACGAGGAGCACGCCCAGCAGCACCCGGTGGTCGATTGCGTAGAGCCACGGGAACACGCGCGACAGCCACGGGTCGATCACCTCCATGCTCCAGCGCATGAAGGGGTCGCCGCCCATGGCGTGGCCGGCGGCCCCGGCGGCACCGGCCACGCCGCCCGCACCGGCATGCCCGGCCGCGCCGGCGAGACCCGCGGCACCCGCGGCCCCGGCCACGCCGGCGTCGCCAGCCGTTCCGTGCGCCGCCCGTGAGAGCGCGCTCATGACCGGCATCGAGAGGACCATCCCGACCACGGCGGCGACCAGGCTCGCCGCCGCCTTGAGCCGCAACGACCGGAACTCTTCCTCCTGCGCCCGATCCTGCGCCGCCTGCTCCTCGAACGCCGTGCGGTCCGCTCGCGGGAGCTCGGCACCGTAGCCGGTCTCGCGGATCCGCTCGACCAGCCGCTCGACGCTCACCACGGACGCGTCGTACGTCACCACGGCGTTCGCGAGCATCAGGTTCACGCTCGCCTCGCCCACGCCCGGCGTCTTCTCCAGGGCCCGCTGCACGCGCGCAGAGCACGCCGCGCAGGTCATCCCGGTCACCGGGATGGTGACCCTCACGAGCGTTGACACGTCCTCACCTCCTCCGGGCGTTGGTGCGGACGCCGCCGCAACGGCGTCCTCAGCCTCCCTCACCGCGCCCGGACAGGAAGAAGTACCAGTTGATCCACGCGATCGCCGCGACCCCCAGCGCCACGACGATCCAGTCCCCGCCCGTCACGCGACGGCGCCCATCCAGCGAACCGTGTATCCCTCCTCCGCCACCGCCGCCTCGATCGCATCCTGATTCGCGACCGCCGGGTCGTACGCGACGACGGCCGAGCCGACCTCCACCCGCTCGACCTGGACGCCCTGCACCCCCTTCAGCGCCTGCTCGACGGCGCGCACGCAGTGGCTGCAGCTCATCCCCTCGATCTTCAGTTCGATGCGCTCCATGATCCGTTCTCCTCGTGTTGGGATGTGTGCGTCGTGGGATCCGGCCGGGGGCCGAGATACCCCCGGGCCCTATACACGCTAGATACCCCCCACCCCTATGTCAAGGTCCGGGCCGCCGATACTTGTAACGCCAGCGCGAAAGGAGGGAGCACAGAATCCGGCGGCACGACCAGCGGCACGACTGCCGGCAACACCGGAGGCACGACTACCCCGTGCCTCCGATCCACACGAAGTAGACGGTACAGTGTAGTATTCTTGGGAGGCGCTACACGGTGCGGGGGAGTCGCGGCGGACCGCACGCCGAAACCCAGCGCCCGGCGCCCCGACGCTTCACGCCTGCGCCGGCACAGCCGTCCGCTCCAGCAGCTCCGCGATCTCCGAGAGCGCAGACCGCGCCTTGTCCCGGGCGTACCACTTCCGCATCTCCCGGTACCGATCCTCCTTCGGCATCGCCTGCGCTTCCGGGGAGAGGAACCACGCCTGGAGCTCCTTCGGGCGCGAGCCCCACCACCCGAGCTCCTCGAAGTTCTCGTCGAGGACGATCACCACCGGGATCGCCCGGGACGTCCCCGTCAGGTGCTGGTCCATCAGGTCCAGGTTCTCGTCGCGACGCAGGACGCGCAGGTCGAGCTGCGGCACCGCCTCGGCCAGCCGCGCCACGGCGGGTACCGTATTGAACGCGTCGCCGCACCAGTCCTCCAGGAGGACCAGCAGGTACCTCGGCGACGGCAGCTTCTTCAGCCGCTCGACGATCTCCTCCGGCACCTCGGCGCGCCGGTACATCTGCCGCCAGAGCTCCTGGTTCTGCTGCGCGCCTTCTATGAATTCCTCGAGCCGCACCGCGGCCTCGTATCGCTCTTTCAGCATCGCTTCCCTTCTCTTCCTCCGACCCGATGCCGGCGCCCGCGGGCCGGTCGGGATCTCTTCCGGTGATTGGTCCCTCCTCGGGGGTCACGTACCCCCAATCCCTAAATACGGATCGCCGCCGAATGGATTCCGGGCCCGCCACGAAGGCGAGCGCACGGAGGCTCTCCGGACGAGCGCGCGCCTCCCCATGGGTCGCGGCAGCGCGACCTCGCACGTCCGCATGGATCGCGGCGGCCTGGCCAGCGTAGCGATCGCTCCCGCCCACCCTGGCATACCCGTTGCCCGGCGTATGCGACATGAGTGCCTCCAGCACCGAAGGAGCGATCACGATGAAGCTCTGGATCGCCGTCCCGATCGCGGCGGGCCTGTGTCTGGGCGCGACGGCGTGCAGGGAAGAACGCTTGGACGAGACGACCCGCGAGGGGCAGGCCGTAGCAGCGGAAGAACGCCGACGCGAGCGGGAAGAGATCCTCGAGGAGCACCGGAACCTGATGGAGCGGATCCGGGCGCTTCCGCCCGAGGAGCGGATGCGGCTCCACGAGGAGATGCACCGCGAGATGATGCGCATGATGGAGGGTGGCCAGCATCCCGCCGGCGGCCCACACGGCCCCGGCGGTCAGCACCACCCCGGCGCTCAATACCCCGCCGGCTCACCCTACCCCTGCCCTCCGGACCACAGCGGAGGGCCGCAGATGCCTCCGGCGCCGGGGCAACCGCCCGGTCCGGGGCAGGGCGCGGGGCAAACCCCGAGCGCCATGCCCGACACGGTGCGGTAGGGATCCCGGGCACGGCACCGGATCCGGAAGGAACTCCGGGCGCCGCGCCCGACACCGTGCGCCAGGGACCCGAGCGTTGCGCCCGGCCGGACGCCGCGGGAGCCCCGGACACCGCGGGAGCCCTGGACGCGTCGACCGAACCGCCGCCCTCACGCCTTCCCGAGCAGCGCCGCCGCCAGGGCAGGGAGCACCTCTCCGACCCGCCCCTCGACCCTGACGGCGGCCGCGTCGTCCGCCCGCGTTGGGCCGAGATTGACCACTCCGATCGGAATCCCCGTTTG
>VSDC01000243.1:0-4438 GCA_047459275.1 Gemmatimonadota bacterium | reverse complement strand
CCACCTACGGCTTTGCCCCAGACATAGGCCCCGGGGTCCGGATCGAGTTCGTCACCCAGGATGGCGATTCGCTCATTGCACTCGCCGTCAAGCTCGCCACCGGCGGCCCCGGCTGTGTAGCTATGCCGGAGGTCACGTATCCGATCAGCGTCATGGCGATCCCGGCCTCGGATGCCAAGGTGGTGTTCCGGGAGTACCTCGAGGTGGAGCCGCCGTGCTCGTGACGTTGGCCGGTGTGCTCGCGATTTCTCCGGACCACCGGGAAACGCCCGTCAGATGCCAGGAGGTCCATCATGCCCACGCGCCTCATCGCGATCGTAGAAGCTCTCGGGCTCACGCTCGCCCTCGTCGCATGCTCCCACGACCCCACACCCCGGGGCCCGGCGGCCGAAGCGCCTCGTAGCCCGGCGGCCGAGGCGCGGCGGCCTCCGGCCGAGCCGCTTCGCTTCCCGGTCGTGCCGCCAAGGGCGCCTGACTACGAACCCGAGGACATGTACGCCGACAGCGCGATCATCGCGGACACGGAGTGGATCTCGGGCCCGTTCCTGCGGAACGTGATCGGGGTGGCGTTCATGCCCGGCGCAACACAGGCCGAGCGGCAGGCGGCCATCGACCTGATCGGCGGCGTGGTGATCGGCGGGATGGCTTATGCGGACGATGGCGAGTACTACGTGCGGATCGCCGGGGACTACACGGGCGAAGCTGTCGTGAAGGCGACCGAGCTGCTGGGGAGTTTGCCGCAGGTCTCTCTCGCCTGGCCGAAAATCGTGCCCATGGGGGACGAGACCTATGACGTCGTGCCGGCCGACACGGGCGGTTCCGGGAAGGGCGATGTGAGGCCGGATTCGACGCGCGGCGGATCCAGGCCGCCCGCGCGCGAGCGACGAGCGGCTCCTACCCCGCCCGCAGCTTGACCCGCGCGAGCTGCACGATCAACCCCTCGCACCCGATCCCCAGGATCGCGGCCCGCTGGCGCGCCGCGCGCTCCCGGTCCAGCGCCGCCGAGTGCGCCGCGGGATTGCGCAGCTCGACCAGCGGCGCGAGGTGGTGCGGGAGCTGGCCGAGGATCCAGTTCGCGTCGTGGGGAAACGCCGCGCGCACTGCTCTCTGCATGAGCTCGTCCCGCTCGAGGAGGTGGCGGATCGCGCCGAGAGGGAGGTGGCAGGCGATGTCGCCCAGGTCCACGAGCCGGCCGTCGACCCGTGTCTCCCGCTCCCGCGGCGGCTTCGACCGCAGCGCTCGCCGCGTACCACGGAAGAGGATGGCGTTCAGCTCGGTCTCGACCGCCTTGGCCAGTTCGATCGCCGGGCCCGAGAAGTCGAACGCCGGGTCCTCCCGCCGGGGCCGGTAGTCCGCCTCGGCCGAGGCGAGGAAGGTTCGGGTGGCCGGCTCGAGCACGGCCCAGAGCTCCGGGCCGATCAGGTTGTCCCGTAGCTCCCGGGCCATGCGCTCCGTCTCCGAACGGTTCGCCGCGTCCCGCTCGACCCAGAGCCGGCCGTCGAGGAGCGTCGCCGTGTCGCGGAACCACCTGACTTCTTCGTCACGGGTGAGGACGAGCGGCAGGTTCGTCATCCCGCCGTAGAGCGAGACCGGGCGGTCGTGGTAGTGCACGTTCCGCAGCTTCCGCAGCTCCTCGATCACCGCCAGAGTGTCGTCGGCGACGATGCGGCGGATGTCCAGCAGCCGGAACCACACGTCGACCCGCTGCCCCCGGTAGTACGCCGGCATGTGGTCCGCCTCGTCGGGCCACTCGCGGAGGACGTCGTCGCCGGTGATCTCGTCCAGCAGCCCGACGTAGAGCGAGCGGTAGTCGGTCAGGTAGAGGTGGGTCTCGACGCCATCGTCGATCTGCTGCTGGAGCGCGAGCACGTCGGGAAGGTGGGGGAGGTCATCCCGCCGGTTCGGCGACCGGATCCGCGCCCACCACACGTACACGTCCTCCTCCCCGGCCTCGCCCCGCCGCCGCCGCTCCACCCAGTGCAGCAGCACGCGGATATGCGCGTCCATGGGGTCGTCCGCGTACGACGGATTCCAGACGGCGAGGAGATGGCGCGGACGACTCACCACACCACCTCCTGCCCATCCTGCGTGAGGAAGAGGACGCGCTCCTTGACCCGCTCGCCGGTGAGGCGCTCCCAGCACGCCGCGTACATGTCGACCTGGCGCCGATACTGCTCGAGCCGGTCCGCGTAGGGGCCGGTGACCCGATCGGTCTTGAAGTCGCAGATCACCCAGCCGTCGTCCTCGCGGAAGGCGAGGTCGATGACGCCTTCCACGACCTCGATCGCACCGACGGCGCCCGGCTCCGCGGCCTCGGCCGGGTCGAACGCGACGCAGAACGGCGCCTCGACCAGCCGCCGGGTCGCCCGCTGGGCGCGCGCCCAGATCGCGGAGCGGGTGACGCGCTCCACGAGGGCGACGAGCTCGTCCAGCTCGATGGGCTCGCCGTGGGCGTCGACCGGCCGCTCGTTCTCGATCAGCGCCGCGCGACACACCGCCCGCAGCGTCTCGCCGGTGGCCCCGCGGCCGGCGGCCTCGATCGCCAGGTGGACCGCCGTCCCCCAATCCGCGCCGCGGCCCGCGCGGTCGGGCGGGGACATCGGGACGGCCGGCTCACCGTGGGCGCCGACACTCGCGCTCCCCGCTGACTCGCCCCGATCGGCGACAGCCAGGCCCGCCACCGCCTCCGTCGCGCTCCCCGTGCCGTCCGCGGTGTCCCCGCCGCTGCTCCGATCCGGCGCCCCGAACACGGTCCCAACCTTCGCCCGTGCCGTCACGCTGGCGATCCGGTACGTCGGGCGCCCCAGCCGCTCGCGCCGCTCCTCCAGCACCTCGATCCGCCGTACGATCTCCGACGCGGGTTCGTCCAGCGATTCCCGCCCCGGGCGCGGCGTGGCCGTGAGCGTCAGCTCGGTCGCGACGGCCGGGTCGTCCAGCGCTTCGTGGAAGAGCGACCAGCACGACGTCGCCTCCGTCTTCTCGCACCGCGCGACGACGAGCTCCTCCGCCGCGCGCGTCGCCGCGACGTAGAGCAGCCGGACCTCCTCCGCGGCCAGGAACTCCGCCTCCGCGGCCGCGTGCTCGTCCCAGTCCAGCGGCCGGGCGATCACGCCGCCGTGCCGCCGCGTCGCGTCGTGGATCGCCACATATCCGATGGCGTTCCCGTCGGCGTCGCGCGTGATGCGCCGGTCGGGCGCGTGCTCATTGTCTGCGGCCGGGTACGCCAGCACGACGACGGGCGCCTCCAGCCCCTTCGCCTTGTGCAGGTTCATCACCCGGACGACGTCCTCCGCCCCGGGCGTCAGCGGCGCGTCGACCTCCTCGGCCAACGCCTGCTCGAGCACCTCGATCGCTTCCGGGAGCGACGTCGCACCATCCAGCGCGGCCACCCGGAGCGCGTCGAGGGCGTAGACCAGCGCGCCGGCGCGCGTCGCGCCCAGCTCGCCCGCCGCGGCGTACGGGAGCACACCGAGCCGTTCGACGATCTTCCCCACCGCCACGTCCGCGGGATACGCCCGCGTCCACTCCCAGAACTCGCGCATCACGGCGAGCGCCGACGCGACGGGGCTGGGTGGGGCCGCGCCTGCGACGTCCGCGTTCGCCGAGTTGCCGCCGGCCTCACCCGCCGCACCGCCCGCCGCACCATCCCCCAGGAACGTGAACTTCCCGCCCGCCGCGGCGTGCTCGTACAGCTCCTCGAACGACAGCCCGAAGAAGAGCCTGTGCAGCACGGCGACGGTGAGGACCGGGTCGCCCGGATCCGCGAGAGCACGGAGCAGCAGCACCAGCTCCTCCAGCTCCTCCTCGGCGCCGACCCCCGAGCCCGATACCTGGACCGGGATGTTCCGCGCCTCGAGCGCCCGGGCATAGGTCGAGAGTTGGTTCTTCGTCCACGTCAGGATCATGAAGTCGCCCGGGCGCCGCTCGCCCCGGTCGATCCGCTCGCGGATCCACGACGCCAGCAGCTCGCTCTCCGGGCCCGCGATCCGCGCGCCCGAGTACCTTCCCTGACCGTTGGCCGGCTCGAAGCGGTACCAGAACACCCCCTCGTACTCCGAGCGACGCGGCGCGACGATCAGCGGCGCGAACGCGGCCTGCTGCTCCGTCGCCTGCGGCGGGAACGGACCCGCGAAGACGCGGTTGACGAACGTCTCGATCGGCTTCCGGGAGCGGAAGTTCGCCGTGAGGGTGAGCACGGCGCCGAACTCCTCGAAGCGCGCCTTGACCTGGTTGTAGACCGCGATGTCCGCGCGGCGGAACCGGTAGATGCTCTGCTTCGGGTCGCCGACGACGAAGAGGGCGCCGGGCCGCGGCGTCACGTGCGTCCAGCGCGACTCGGCCAGGTCGTCCGACGCGAGGAGGAAGAGGACCTCGGCCTGGATCGGGTCGGTGTCCTGGAACTCGTCGACCAGGACGAAGCGGTAACGCTCGCCCAGCT
>VSDC01000242.1:0-4471 GCA_047459275.1 Gemmatimonadota bacterium | reverse complement strand
GTGAAGGCGTCGTCGACGCGGGTGTCCGCGCCGTTCTGGGTGCGTACACGCTTCCAGCGACCGACCCGGTGGTCGACCTCCTCCTCTCGCCACGGCGGCGTGCCGAGCTCCAGCGGGCCGTGGAGCGGGCGATCCAGCTCGAGCTGCCCGCCGGGGTCGCGGCGGCCCGGGAGCTGGAAGAGAGCCCTGCCTCGAAGATCCGTCTGCGTCGCGACGGGCGCAGCCAGCTCCTCGAACGCGATTCGGTCGTGACGCCGGCTCGATTCTTCGAGCGCGCCGGGAGGCACCTCCCGACCGGCTCGGTCGCCGAGCAGGCGGAGTTGCAGCGCCTGATCCTGATCCGGTTCTTCGAGCCGAGCATTCGCCTCGACCGCGAGGCGACGGATGCCGCGCGGGAGCGGGCGCGTCGCGCGGTCCCTGAGATCAAGGGCGAGGTCCTGAAGGGCGAGAAGATCGTCGGGGCTCACGAGCCGATCCGTGCAGCCGAGCTGGAGCGCCTCGAGGCGTACCGGGACCACCTCGCGCGCATGGGCGCCACGGAGGGCGGCGGTGTGGCCAACCTGGGCCGCTCGGCCGGGCTCTTCCTCTACAACCTGGCCGTGCTCTCCATCTTCGGGCTGCTGCTGTTCTACTACCGGCGGGCCGTCTACAGGGACTTCCGCCACGTGCTGCTCCTCGCGCTCCTGATCGGCGCGTTCGTCGGCGGGGCCGCGGTCGTGTCCGGGAGCGGTTGGCCGGCGGAGCTCATCCCGATCGCGTTCCCGGCCCTCGTCGTGGCGGCGCTGTGGGATGGGCGAATGGCGCTCAATCTCTCGCTCATCCTGGCCATTCTCCTGGCGGGCCAGACGCCGTTCCTCGGCGTGTCCACGCTCTTCACCCTGGTCATGGGTGGGGCCGCCGCCTCGCTCGGTGCCCGCGTCGCCCGGCGCCGCTCGAGCACCTGGGCGTACATCGCGATCATCGCCGGAGCCTACGTCATCGCGGCCCTCGCCCTGGGGTTGCTCCGCTCGCGCGAGGCGGCCGAGATCATGGCCTCCGCGTTCTGGGGCTCCGTCAACGCGGTCGCCAGCGGGCTCATCGCCGTCGGGTTCCTGCCGCTGTTCGAGTCGTTCACGCGCATCACGACCGAGCAGACGCTCCTCGAGCTGACCGACATGAACCACCCGCTGCTCCAGCGGCTGCAGCGGGAGGCGGCCGGAACGTTCGCCCATTCGCTCAACGTGGCGAACCTGGCGGAAGGCGCGGCGCGCGCGATCGATGCCAATGCGCTCCTCACCCGCGTCGGCTCGTACTTCCACGACATCGGGAAGGTCGTGAAGCCGCAGTACTACATCGAGAACCAGCCGCAGGGGCGGAATCCGCACGACAAGCTGAAGCCGACGACGTCGGCGGCGATCGTCCGCGCGCACGTCATCGATGGACTCAAGCTGGCCGAGGAGGCCAAGCTCCCGGACAGCGTCAAGGCGTTCATCGCCGAGCACCACGGCACGCAGCTGATCAGCTTCTTCTACGAGAAGGCACGCGAGCTCGACCCGGGCTCGGAGCCGGACATGAGGGACTTCTGCTACCCGGGGCCGCGGCCGCGGTCGCGGGAGACGGCGATCGTCATGCTGGCCGACTCGATCGAGTCCGCCGCCCGCGTCCTCCCGGACCCGACGCCGGACCGTATCCGTGCGCTGGTCGATCGCATCGTCGAGTCGAAGATCGCCCAGCGGCAGCTCGATGAAGCGCCCCTCACCTTCGGCGAACTCTCCCGCATCAAGGAGCAGTTCGTGGCCGGGCTCTCGGGGATCTACCATCAGCGCATCGATTACCCGACCGTTCGGGAGGAGGCGGATTCGTCCACGGTGCCCGCCGCCGGCCGTAGCAGTTGATGGGGGTCCACATCCACATCGACGCGGCCGCGTCCCGGAGCGGGGGCGCCCTCCCCGACGCGGAGGCGCTCGCCGCGCTCCTGGAGCGCGCGGTCCGATCGGTGCTCGACGCCCACGGCATCCGCGACGCCGAGATCTCTGTCGCCCTCATGGACGACGCCGCGATCGCCGAGATGAACCGGCGTTACCTGGCGCACGAGGGTCCCACGGACGTGATCTCGTTCGAGCTCGGGACCGCGGGGGACGTGCCGGTCGGCGACATCTACATCGGTTGGCAGCAGGCGCTGCGGCAGGCCGAGGCGCTCGGCGTCGAGCCTCGCGAGGAGTTGGCACGCCTCGCGGTGCACGGTACCCTGCACGTGCTCGGGTACGAGCACCCGGAGGGAGAGGAGAGGGAAGAGAGCGAGATGTGGCAGCGCCAGGAAGCGATTCTCCGTGAGGTGCTAGCACGATGAGCTGGGCCGCCTTGAAGCGTCACTTGATCGCCGGGCTCGTCGTGATCGCACCCGTCACGATCACCGCGGTCGTGCTCTGGTGGATCTTCCAGAGCCTCGACGGGCTTCTCGGCAATTTCATATATCCGGCGATCGGCGTCGACATTCCCGGACTCGGCCTGCTCCTCCTGATCGTGGTCCTCGTCGCGGTCGGGTGGCTCGCCGAGCGGGCCGTCGGCGCCAGGATCGTCGCGTGGTGGCACACGCTGCTCGAGCGATTCCCGCTCACGCGGCGGCTGTACACGGCATCGAACCGCATCGTGCGTACGGTCCTCGGGGAGGAAAAGCGATTCTTCCGCGAGGTCGTCCTCATCGAGTACCCGTGGCGCGGGCGCTGGTCCCTGGGCTTCCTCACGTCCGACGCGCCCGAGGACGCGCGCGAGTGGGTCCCCGACGGCGTGACCGTCTTCATCCCGACGACGCCGAACCCGACGACGGGATTTCTCGTCATCGTGAGCCGTGACGAGGTGAAGCGGCTGTCCTGGACGCTCGAACAGGCGTTCACCTTCATTCTCTCGGCCGGCGGTGTCACGCCCGAGTTGCAGCCGACGGACGCAGGGCTTGGGAAAGACGACGCATGAGCACCGTCGAGACGGTGGGTCTCCCGGAGGATCGCGGCATTCGGCCCGAGCACGTGCACGACCTGCTCGAGGCCGGGGAGACCGAACATCTCGCCGCGCTCCTCTCGGACCTGCACCCGAGCGACCTGGCCGAGCTGCTCGGTGAGCTTGACGACGACGATCGTCTCACCCTCCTCGAGCTCCTCCCGGCGGAGGTCGCGTCCGAGACGCTGGCCGAGATGGCCACGGAGGAGCACCCCGCCGAGATCCTCACGGCGCTCGGGCCGGAGCGCGTCGGCGAGCTGGTCGCCGAACTCTCGGACGACGACGCGGTCGACCTGATCCGCCACCTCTCGCCGGAGGAGCAGGCCCGCATCCTGGCCTCGCTGCCGCGCCTAGAGGCCGGCACGCTGCGCAAGCTCCTCCAGTACCCCGAGGAGTCGGCGGGCGGGATCATGACCACGGAGCTCGTCGCCGTCTCCGTGCACCTGACCGCAGCCGAGGCCATCGAGGAGGTGCGGCGCCAGGCCCACGAGCTGGGAGGCGAATTCTACGCGATCTTCGTCGTCGACCTGCTCCGGCGGCTGCTCGGCACCGTCTCCCTCCAGACCCTGGTCCTGGCCGACCCGAAGACGCCGCTCCGCGAGCTCGTCGAGCCCCCGGTCGCCACGGTGACCGTCGACACCGACCAGGAGGAGGTCGGCCGCATCATCGCGCGCTACAACATCCCCTCCGTCCCGGTCGTCGGTCCGGACAACGTCCTTCTCGGCCGGATCACGTGGGACGACGTGATCGACGTCATCGAAGCCGAGCAGACGGAGGACATCCTCCGGCTCGGCGGCGTCGTCTCCGAGGAGGAGGTGCGCGGGAGCTGGCGCGACGCGGTGCGGAGCCGCCTTCCCTGGCTCTTCGTCAACCTCTTGACCGCGGCCATCGCCGCGTCCGTCGTCGGAGTCTTCCTGCCCACGATCGAGAGCTTCACCGTGCTGGCCGTGATCATGCCCATCATCGCCGCCATGGGGGGGAACTCCGGCACCCAGACCCTCGCCGTGACGGTGCGCCGCCTCGCGCTGACGCACGAGAGCGACGCCCGCCGCTGGGGCGTCGTCGGAAAGGAGCTCCTCGTCGGCCTGGTCAACGGCGCAGCGCTCGGCGGCTTCGTCGCCGCCGTCAGCTACCTCCTGGCAGTGATCGCCCCCGATTACTGGCCCGCCACGCCGAAGCTCGGCCTGGTCGTGCTCTTCGCCATGTGGGGGAACCTGATCGTCGCGTCCCTCGCCGGGGCGTTCGTGCCGATCCTCCTCGAGCGGCTGGGCGTGGATCCTGCCATCGCCTCTTCGATCTTCGTGACCACGTTCACGGACCTGGCAGGATTCTTCTTCCTCCTAGGCCTCGCATCGCTGCTGCTCCTATGACCCGGTGGCGTCGCGCCTTCATCATCTTCTGGCGCCTGACGCCCTTCCTCTTCGCGTTCCTTCGAGACCGCAGGCGCTGGATCCTGTTCGGCCGCCCCGCGCGGCGTTCCGGCGCCGACCACCGCCGT
>VSDC01000241.1:0-4477 GCA_047459275.1 Gemmatimonadota bacterium | reverse complement strand
CAGATCGCGCCGGTCCACTCGACCGTGCTCATCGTCGGCGAGAGCGGCACGGGGAAGGAGCTGATCGCACGCGGGATCCGCGCCCTGTCTCCTCGCCGTCACCGGCCGTTCATCGCCGCGAACGTTGCGGCCTTGCCGGAGACGCTTCTCGAGTCCGAGCTCTTCGGTCACGAGAAAGGGGCCTTCACGGGGGCGATCGCGCAGCGCAAAGGGCTCTTCGAGCTGGCGGACAAGGGCACGCTCTTCCTCGACGAGATCGGGGAGATGCCGCTCTCGACGCAAACCAAGTTGTTGCGCGTGCTCGAGGAGCGGGAGTTCATGCGCGTCGGCGGCGAGGAACCGATCGAAGTCGATGTACGGGTCATCGCCGCGACGAACCAGGATCTCCGCCACCTGGTCGAGCTCGGCGAGTTCCGTCGCGACCTGTACTATCGCCTGAACGTGCTCCGGATCGAGCTCCCGCCGCTGCGGGAGCGGCGCGAGGACATCCCCCTCCTCATCGACGCGTTCATCCGCCAGGTCACCCGCGAGCACGACCTGGAGCCCGTGCGTCTCTCGCCCGACGCACTGACGATCCTCATGGAATACGATTGGCCCGGCAACGTCCGCGAGCTGCGTAACCTGGTCGAATCGATGGTCGTCCTCGCCCCCGGCCGTACGATCCGGCCGGAGGACATCCCGCCGGAGGTCCGGATGGGGACGGGGCCGCGGCGCCAGCTCCCGGTCCCGGTCCCGCGCCAGAGCCGGCGCGAGGGGGAGGGCCCGTCGCCGGAGTTGGAGTTCATTTTCCGGACGCTCCTGCAGCTCCGGATCGATGTCGAGGACCTGCGAAAGGAATTCGAGGAGTTCCGGCGGAGCCACCCGGAGCTTCCGGCCGGGGCGCCTTCCTACCCGTACCCCTATCCCTCTTATCCCTACGTCCCATCCGGTCTCGTCGCCGGACCCACGGGGATCGAGGTCGCGAGCGTCTCGCAGCCGAACGCGGCCGAGGACGACGGCGACGACGCCGAGGACGAAGGCGTGGTCGTGTACCGTCCGGGCATGACGATGAACGACCTGGAAAGGGAAGCCATCACCGCCGCGCTACGCGAGGTCGGCGGAAACCGTCGGAAGGCGGCGGAGTTGCTAGGCATCGGTGAGCGCACGCTCTACCGCAAGCTCAAGGAATACGCGATTCCGGTCTGACGGAGCGCCGGCACGCGGCGTCGGGATCGATGTACGCGCACGCGGGGCGTCGTACGTGCACGAGGGGCGCTCAGCCCGGCACACCACGTCACGCGCCCGGGCGGAGCTCCCCTCGCGCACCGGCCCGCGCACGTACCCTTTCCCGCTCGCCGCGGAGTCGGTCGAGGATCCGATACCAGTCGTTGGATTCCCACGCCCCGTATCGGGCGACGAAGGGGAGCTCCAGGTCGACCTCGGCGTCGAAGACGTAAATGGCGCTCTGCGTTTCCCGCTGCGCCAGGCGCTGGCGACCCCATTCGGGAGTGATCGGGAGAATCGCACGGGGGCGCAGCAGACGGCCGCGACTGAGGAGTTGGAGGTCTTCCGGTTGGAAGGGCGCGTCGGGCTGCTCGCTGAAGACGGAGACGAGAAATAGAGCCGGCTCGGCCGTGCGTGCCGCGGATTGGGCTTCGGCGTGGCGGCTCGAGGCAAGGGCGTGCAGGCGGTTGTACGTGTCGGGCGCGGCGAGCCGAATCACCTCCTCGGCGAGCGGGGTGATCTTGATCAGGAGGGGCGCTGCCCGGATCGCGAGGGTGAATTCGTCCTGGTGCAGCGTACCGAAACCGGCGGGCAGGTTGCTCGTGGCCGGAGGCGACGTAAGGGGCGCCGTGTCACCGGCGAGGACGTCCACCGCCGCAGGGGCGCAGCCGAGCGCCAGGCCGAGCACGCATGCCTGGTGCGCCAGTCGTCGTGTCATTCCGTGTCGCTCCCGTCTTCGGTCAGCAACCCGGCGATGGAGTCGAGGAGCTCCTGCCGTCCCTCGCCCGTCTTGGAAGAGAACAGCAGGACCTGGTCCCTGTCCACACCGATCTGGTCGATCATCGTCGGGATCCTGATGTCGCGATCGCGGCGGCTCAGCTTGTCCGCCTTGGTCAACACGAAGAGACTCGGCAGTCCGATCGTCGCGAGGAAGTCGATCATCTGCCGATCCTCCGCGGTCGCTCCGTGCCGCGCGTCGATGAGCTGCACAACGCCGACGAGCTCTTTGGTGCCCGAGAGATACCCCTCGATCAAGGGCTTCCAGCGACGTCGCTGCTCCTTCGACACCTTCGCGTAGCCGTATCCGGGGAGGTCGACCAGATAGAAGCGCAGCTCCCGAGCGTCCGCTCCCGCCACGACTTCGTAGAAATTGATCTCCTGCGTCTTTCCGGGCGTCGAAGAAACCCGCGCGACGAACTTCCGGGTTCGGCCGAGAAGGCGGTTGATGAGGCTGGATTTGCCGACGTTGGACCTGCCCGAGAAGGCGATCTGCGGCAGACGGCCCGGTGGAGGAGCGTCCGGCTTCGCAATGGCCCCCGCGAAGCTCACCGTCTTGATGACCACCTTGGATCCTGGGGAAGAAAAGAGGGAAGGGCATGACGCCTTCAGGCGTCACGCCTCCTTCATCTTCGCTTCCGAGTGGAGGACGAGGAGCGGCGGGATCCCGTCGGTCACGCACTCCGCCGTGATCACGATCTCGCGCACATCGTCCCGAGACGGCACCTCGAACATCACGTCGCGCATGAGCTCTTCGAGCACGGACCTGAGCCCGCGGGCGCCGGTGCCTCGCTCGATGGCCTTCCGGGCGATCGCCCGAACCGCCTCCGGGTCGACGGTGAGCCCGATCCCCTCGAGCTCGAACATCTTCGCGTACTGCTTGAGGAGCGCGTTCTTCGGCTCGGTGAGGATCCGGACCAGCGCGTCTTCGTCCAGCGGGTCCAGGGTCACCACCGCCGGCAGGCGCCCGACAAGCTCGGGGATCAAGCCGAACCGGAGCAGGTCGTCCGGCTCGAGGCCCTCGAACGGGCTGTGGCGCTGTGCGGTCGACTGCGTCGCGCCGTTGAAGCCGATCCGTCGCTTCCCGAGACGCGCCTCGATGATCTTGTCCAGGCCATCGAAGGCGCCGCCGCAGATGAAGAGGATGTTCTGCGTGTTGATCTGGATGTACTCCTGCTGGGGATGCTTCCGACCTCCCTGGGGCGGAATGGAAGCGATGGTCCCCTCCAGGATCTTGAGCAGCGCCTGCTGCACGCCCTCGCCCGAGACGTCTCGCGTGATGCTCGGATTCTCCGACTTGCGCGCGATCTTGTCGATCTCGTCGATGTAGACGATGCCTCGCTCGCATTCGGCAATGTTGTAATCGGCCGCCTGGAGCAGGCGCACCAGGATGTTCTCCACGTCCTCGCCCACGTAACCCGCCTCGGTCAGCGTCGTGGCGTCGGCGATCGTGAACGGGACCTTGAGAATGCGAGCCAGGGTCTGGGCAAGCAGCGTCTTGCCGACACCCGTCGGGCCGACCAGAAGGATGTTCGACTTCTCCAGCTCGACGCCGTCGACCACCCCCTGGTGGTTGATCCGCTTGTAGTGGTTGTAGACCGCAACGGCAAGCGACTTCTTCGCTTCGTCCTGGCCGACCACGTACTGGTCAAGGACCTCCTTGATCTCCCGTGGCGTCGGGATGCTCGGGACCGTGTAGGCCGCCTCGCGTTCTTCTTCCTCCGCGAGGATCTCGTTACAAAGCGAGACGCACTCGTTGCAGATGTAGACCGAGGGGCCGGAGATGAACTTCTTCACCGACTCCTTGGACTTGCCGCAGAATGAACAACGCAAGTGCTTGTCGCTTGCCATGGCTCCGCTCGTTCAGGGAGCGCCCCGGTCTTCCGCACCCCAGCGCCCGGAAGGCCGTGCCGCTGCTTTACTTCTCTTTGTGGCTCACTTCGACCACCTCGCCACGAGTGGTGACGACGTTGTCGATGATCCCGTATTCCTTTGCCTCCAGTGGGCTCATGAAGCGGTCGCGGTCGACGTCCTCCGCGATCCGCTCGACCGGCTGACCCGTGTGCTTCGCGAGGATCTCGTTCAACCGTTGACGGGCGTAGAGGATCTCCCGCGCCTGGATCTCGATGTCCGCCGCCGTACCCTGGCTCCCGCCCGACGGCTGGTGGATCATGATCCGCGAATTGGGCAGCGCGCTGCGCTTTCCCGGGGCGCCCGCGGCAAGCAGCAACGCACCCATCGACGCGGCCATTCCCATGCACATCGTGTTCACCGGCGCGGTCAGGTACTGCATGGTGTCGTAGATCGCCAACCCTGCGTACACCGAACCGCCCGGAGAGTTGATGTACATGTAGATGTCCTTCTCCGGATCCTCCGCCTGGAGGAAGAGGAGCTGGGCGATGATGATGTTCGCCACGTTGTCGTCAATGGGCGTGCCCAGGAAAACGATACGGTCCATGAGGAGGCGGCTGAAGATGTCGTAGCTCCGCTCTCCCCG
>VSDC01000240.1:0-4498 GCA_047459275.1 Gemmatimonadota bacterium | reverse complement strand
CCCGGAAGCTAACCAGGAACCGACTTAACTTCAAGCCAGAATGGGAGATAGCGCGAGCCGCGCCCTTGTCATCATCCCCACCTACAACGAGAGGGAGAACATTCGTCGGCTCGTCCCCGAAGTGCTGCGGCAGGACGCGAGGTTCGACATCCTCGTCATCGACGACGCATCGCCCGATGGGACGGGCGAGGAGGCCGAAGCGATGGCCTCTGAGGAGCCGCGCGTCCACGTGCTGCATCGGGCGGGGAAGCTTGGGCTCGGAACCGCGTACATCGAAGGATTCCGCTGGGGACTCGCCCGCGATTACGAGTACTTCTTCGAGATGGACGCGGACTTCTCCCACGACCCCGCGCATCTTCCGGCGTTCATGAAAGCGATCGAGGATGCGGACGTGGTCGTGGGCTCGCGTTACCTGGGAGGGCGGGTCACCGTCATCAACTGGCCGATCGGGCGGTTGCTCCTGTCGTATTTCGCCAACGTGTACGCACGGATCGCCACCGGCGTACCCGTAATGGATGCGACGAGCGGTTTCAAGTGCTTTCGTCGCGAGGTCCTGGAGGCGATCGACCTGAATCGGGTGCGGTCCGAGGGGTACGCCTTCCAGATCGAGATGACGATGCGCGCGTGGAAGCGTGGGTTCCGCATCAAGGAGATCCCGATCGTGTTCGCCGACCGCGACGTGGGGGTCTCGAAGATGTCGAAGCGCATCATCTGGGAGGCGGTCTGGCGGGTCTGGCACCTGAGACTCCTCGACCTCTTCGGGCGGCTCTGATCGGAGGCGGGCATGGCGATCCGGGACCTGCTCTGGGCGTGCCCGCTGTGCGGGCTCGAAGGGGGCCTGCGGCGCACGGGGAGATGGGAGGCGTGCCGTGGGTGCGGCGCCCGATTCCGCCGTGGACGTGGCGCTTCCATCATCGCTCGAGCCGCGGACGGGACGACCCGAATCCACGCGGCGGCGGAATGGGCCGATCGACTCCCGGGGATCGAGGAGTACACGTCGCGTCTCGAACCGGACAAAGCGGATGGCGTTCTGCGCCAGTCACGCGTGCGCGCCCGTGTGGCGGTAGGAGAGAGCGTGATCCGGCTCGGCTCGACCTATCTGAACCGCATCGAGCGCTTCGGCCCGCCCCGCGACGGTGTGCTCGCGCTCTACGGCGACCGTCTGCGATTCGCGCCGGACGCCGGGGAAGCCGAGGAGTGGACTTTCGACGAGATCACGGCCGTGCAGCCGAGCTCGAGCACCCTCCAGGTGAAGGCGCGGCGCCGGCCCGTCGTCTCCTTCCGCTTCCCGGAGGAATCGGCCCGCTTCTGGGAGGAGCTGCTGTGTGCGGCGATTCGCCGCCATTACCGTGCGAATGGGCGCGGCGAGATCATTGAATTCCAACCCCGCATCGTCACGCGATGACGCTCTACCGGTTCGCCCAGGCCCTCGTGAAAGGCCTCTGGCCCCTCGTGGGACGCCTCGACGTTCGGGGCCTCGAGAACATCCCGGAAACGGGGCCGTTCCTCCTCGTCGCGAACCATCAGAGCATCCTCGATCCCATCCTCATCCAGGCGGTCTGCCCGCGGGCCGTCCACACCATGGCGAAGAGCACCCAGTTCGCATCGCCCGTATTCGCCTGGCTCATGCCGCGGCTGCTCTCGTTTCCGGTCCGCCGGTTCGAAATCGATGCGCAAGCGGTCCGGTACGCCCTCCGAAAGCTCCAGGAAGGAGAGCCGGTCGGGATCTACGTGGAAGGGGAGAGGAGCTGGGACGGCCGGCTGCAGCCGCCACGCCTCGGCGCTGTGCGCCTCGTCCTGAAGGCCGGCGTCCCGGTCGTTCCCGTGACGATCGTTGGCGCGTACGAGGCCTGGCCGCGCTGGCACCGCGCGCTGAGGCGCACGACGATTCGTATCACGTTCGGCAAACCTCTGTCGTTTCCCAAGCTCGATGGCCGGGCCGAACGCGAAGCCGCGTTGCCCGAGGCGGCTGACCGCCTCATGGCGGCCATCACAGCGGCGATGGATTGAGATGGAAGAGGGAGTCGAGACCGGGGGTGGTGGAGAACGCCTGTGTTTTTCCACAGGAATTCCGGCCATAAGTTTACATAATACATATTATACGAAACGGCGCAGGAGTTGCAACACGGCCTGGCGTGCGCCCGGGACGACCCATGGGCCGTCACGTTGGCGGCGCCCCGGGTGGTCGGCGGGACGACGATGGCGTCGGTACCGCCACACGGACGGACCGGGCGCAAATTTTCTCTGCTCCCACGGTGGGCGCGCGACGGGTCTGACGAAGGACGTGCCCCGCATTGGCACCGCAGCTCTTGCGGCGCTCTCCTGTGCCGATTTCGGGGGTCGCAGGCCTCGTCGAAGGCGGCGAGGCCGATCGCCGTGGACGATCGTGGCTTCGTGCCGGTGGGTACGCCGCTGGGTAGGAGCGAAGCCGAGCGCGATGCTGCGGGAGGATCGTCTGCGGACCCGGCGGGCGTCGTGGTGACGCCCGAACCGGGCGGGTGGCGGCGAAGCGGCGGCCGCCACCCGGATGCCCATCGTGTTGGAGGGTGTCAGTTCTGAGCGCGAGCCTTGGCCTCGGCCAGGCGCATCTGGTAGATCGCCTTGTCGGCGCTTCCGTCTGACGCGAGGGCGACGAGGCGGTCGTAGAGCTGCGAGGCGCCGGCCGCGTCCCCGCGGTCCATGCGAATGCGAGCGGCCGCTTCCAGCGCCTCCATGCGCTCGTAGTTGTAGCGGGCGCCGTCGGCGATGCGCAGATACAGGGCCTCGGCCTCGTCCGTGCGCCCATCGGCCTCGAGAGCGGCGGCCTTCAGGAGGGCCGCCGTCGTCCCGAGGCCCTTCCCGATCGACCCGGCGAGCTTGTCGATGGCTTCGATCGCCTTCTGGGGCTGGCCCTCGGCGAGATACGACTGGGCAAGGAGGATGCGGGCCTCATCCGCGACGGGGGTACGGCCATGCGTCGCGAGGAAGGCTTCGAGATCCCGGATCGCGAGCGCCGTGTTTCCGCTGGCAACGGTTTGCTGGACGGCCACGAACCGGGTTTCGGCGGCGGCGCGCGCCGTCGCCTGGAAGTTCCGGACGTACGCGGCGAGGAGGATTGCACCCACGAGGGCGACGATGCCGATGGTCAGAGCACGGGTGTGGGTTCGTGCCCAGGCGGCCAGCTCCAGGAGCCGGGCGATGAAGATGTCGTCCGGCGTGTCGCTCTGTGGGACGCGATGAGCAATCGGGTGTCGTGCCATGCGGAAATCGCGGCTACCAGGGTCCGTAACGAATCCGCCCGCGCACCAGGAGCGGCGCGGGCGGAGACAAGAAATCGCCTAACACGTTGAACTTAGCGGGGATTTCGCCATCTGTCAAGCAGTTGCCCGCGTGCGGGACGGCCACCGGGGGCGGCGACCGGGATCCGGTTCACGGGCGTCGACCGGCCTGGCCCTGCCCCACCTGGGAGGCCGGGACCTGCCGAACGCGTCCGAAGTGGATAGCGCCGTTGCGGGTGTACCGCGGGACGCCGTAAGACGTGGTGGTCGTGGGCCGCCTTCCGTGCAACGCGAAGACGATGAGGTCATCTCCGCGCGGCGTATCGAGTTGGTAATTGCCGCCCGCGGGTACGGCCACGTACTGGACACCGCCCGCCATGTACGTGATCGGGCTCCCGTTGACGCCGGCGCCGGCCCGGAACTGCCAGAGGAGCTGGCCGGTTTCGGCGTCGAAGGCGTCGAAGGTGCCGGTGGCCTGGCCGACGAAGACGAGGTCGCCGGCGGTGACGAGGACGCCGCCGCTCGTGGGCGCCGGGAGCTGGCGCTGCCAGCGGATCTCGCCCGACCTGGGGTCGATCGCGGAGAGGATACCGGACTGGGGCTCCTCGGGTACGTGGAGGAACCGGCCGCCGAGCCAGAGCCGGCCGTCTTCCCTGGGTTGGAATGCCCGCGTGTAGATCATGGGCTGGTGGAGCGCGGTCACGTAGACGAGGCCCGTGCGCGGCGAGAACGCGGCCGGCGACCAGTCCGCCCCGCCGTTTGCGCCGGGGAGGATCCGGATCCCCTCCGATGTGGGGTGGGTGAAGAGGTTCGCCTGGGGCACGAAGTTGTCCGAGCGAAGGATCGGGCGGCCCGACGCCGCGTCGACGACGTAGAGCCAGCCGGTGCGTCCGGCATGGGCCACGACCTTCCTTGCGCCGTCGTGGATGAGAATCGGCGGCGCACCGCCGCTGAGATCCCAGACGTCGTGCGGCAGGTACTGGAAATACCAGCGCATGCGCCCCGTGTCCCCGTCCAGGGCGACGATGGACCCCGTGTAGAGATTGTCCCCGGGGCGCACGGCGCCGTCCAGGGCGGGCGCCGGGTTCTCGACGACGACGTATAGGGTGTTCGTGGCCGGGTCGTACGCCGGCGTGGTGGAGACCGCTCCCCCGCCCCGCTTCCAGGCCTCCGAGCGCTGCCCCCGGCCGTGCACCTCCTGCTCGAAGAGGATATCGCGCCCGAGGGAGGTGCCGTACGGG
>VSDC01000239.1:0-4503 GCA_047459275.1 Gemmatimonadota bacterium | reverse complement strand
GTGGTCGTCCGGGGCGTTGGTGTAAAGGCAGACGGCAGCCTCGCGGACGGGGCGGTCGGCGGCCGGGAGGTAGGTGCGGACCAGCTCGCGGATGCGGGCGACGTCGCTCTCGGTCGCCTCCCGGCGTTCCGTCTCCGGGTCCGTCGACTCGCCGCTGTGGTGGATGCCGAGCTTCACGCCGTCGCCGGTGTCGGGGAAGCCGTACCATGTGAGCCCGGGACGGACCTCGTGCACGAAGACGGGGAAACGCTCGGGGGCGAAGAGATCCTCGGCTCGAGCGAGCGGCGGATCTGACCGCGCCCCGGCCCCGGCAACGATGTCGACCGCTGGTCGCGACCGCGCCTCGGGGTCGGCCAGGACATCGGCCGCCGACCACGCATTCCGCCCGGGCGGTGCGCCGCGGTCGGCGGGGTCGTCGTGGGCGGTGGAGCCGTCGTGCGCGGTGGAGCCGTCGCGGGCGGTAGGCTCATCTCGGACGGTGGGCTCGTCTTGGACGGTAGGCTCGTCTTGGACGGTAGGCTCGTCGCGGGCGATGGCGTTGTCGTGCCCGGTGGAGTCGTCGGGGCCCGTGGAAGCGTCGGGGGCAGTCGAGTAATCGCGCCCGGTGGATTCGTGGCGGGCGGTGGATCCGCCGAATCCGGGCGATGCGGTACTCACCGGCGGGGCAGTTCGAGAGGCGGCCCGACCCACCGTCGTATCGAACCACGCGACGACGTTCCTCTCGACCACCAGCGGTAGCCCGAGCGGCGCGAGGACGCGGGGAGTCCAGGCGCCGACGGCGAGGACGAGGCGTGCGGCGCGGTACGTCGCACGCGACGTGGTGACCTCGACGGCGTCGCCTTCGGCTCTCCATGACAGCAGGGGCTCGTCGAAACGCAGCTCGGCGCCGTGGCGGCGGGCGAGGTCGAGGTGCGCCGCGATCGCGGCCTCGGGGTCGAGCATCCCCGCGCGCGGCTCGAAGATCCCGACGACGTCGTCGGGGAGGTGCCAGGCGGGGAAGCGACGTCGCACGTCCTCCGCCGCCAGCTCCTCGAAGGACAGCCCGTGCTCCAACGCGCTCCGACGTGCGCCGGGCACCACCGTGCCGTCCGCGGGGCCCAACATCAGCCCACCCGTTCGGAGGTAGAGGCGACGCCCGGTCAGCGCTTCCAGCTCTTCCCACCCCATGTACGCCTCGCGCACCAGCGGGACGTAGAGCGGGTGCTCGAAGTACGCTTCCCGGATGATCCGCGAGCGCCCGTGCGACGAGCCCATGGCGTGCGGCGGGGTGTAGCGGTCGACTCCCACCACGCGCGCGCCCCGGCGGGCGAGGTGGTAGGCCGCGGCGCTCCCGGCCGCGCCCAGACCCGCGACGATGACGTCGGCGATCGGCGGGTGGCTCACGGGCGACCTCCGTGCTGCGCGGCAGTTCCTCGGGTGACGCCATCGCCCGAGCGAATGGTGTTGCCGCCCAATCGGATCTCCGTTCTCACGTTCGGCTACCGTCGTCGTCGATTCCGCGGCTTGTCGACAGGGGAGTGGGCCGGCCACGCTAGGCGGGCCAGCGAACGGCGTCAAGGGCGGGGCACACAGTGGCGAGTCGCCACCGCCCGCTCCTCCCACGCCGGTGGAAGTCACCGTCCGGCGGGGCCAAACGCGGAAACCCGGGATCCGGGTCTATCGGGTGAAGATGTTGCGGTCGGACGAAACAACGCGACGGAAGGGCGTGCCGATCACCACGCCTGCCCGGACAGTCCTCTACCTCGCGGGCGTCGTGAGCTCGCGGGACCCGGAGCGAGCGGTCGCGAGGGCGGAGCGGAGCGGGCTGGCGACACGTCGGCGGATTGCCATGCTGCTCGACCGTTACCCGCACCGAATCGTCTCCGCGACGGGCTGCTCGGGACGCGCGGCTTCCGCGTTTTGTGAGTCACGTGGGGGCAGCTCGAGGCGGAGCCGAAGACGGACGGTACTGGTGAGGATCGCGCAGATGCTGGCGCAGTCCACTGGCGCCTGACGGCGACCTCGTGCCTCACGTCCCCGTCGCCCACTGCGGGCCCGATCTCCACTCCCGCCCCGCTCTCCACTCCAGCTCCGGCGACGTCAACGCCTCCGCCTCCTCCGTAGGCGCCCGGAACATCGGACACATCGCGCCTGTACAGCGAACCCCGTAGTCCAGGCAGACTACGGCCTCCCGGACGTCGCGGATCGAGGGGATGCGGTCGTCCCAGTCGGGCGCCTCCACGAGGACGGGGACGTTTCGGTCGCAGGCCGAGCAGAACGCGGCGCGTCTCTCCATTTCGGCACCTCCGGGGAGTTCGGGGGAGGAACGGCACCCCTGAAGGGATCGGGTCGGTGCTCGAGTCGATGGGCGCCGGAGTCCCTGGCGCCGCTGTGTCAGCCGCGTGAGCGGGCGATGTCGAAACTGCTGCGCCGGCGGGCGGTCTCCAGACGCGACGGCTGCGGGCGATGTCGAAACTGCCGCGCCGGCGTAAACGCCGCGCCGTTAGCTGCCGCCGTCTGGCCGCTGTGCCGGCGGCAGGCCGCGAGCGACGTCGAAACGGCCCAACCGGCGACGTCACAGCCGCCGCACCGGCAGCCGCGAAACGCTTTCGATGGGGCGCGATCCGGCATAATTTGCGCCAACCCCCGGAGCCTTCAGGAGCCACTCGCCATGCAGCCGGTACGACTGGCCCTCGTTTTCCTTGCACTCCAGGTCGTGACACCTCAGGCGGGGCCGCTGCGCGTGCTTCGCGTGACGCCGACGTCGCCGGCAGACCCGAATGATGTGGTGACCGTGACGTTCGACCGCCCGGTGGCGGGCGGGTTGGACGCGACGGTGGACCCGCAGTCGATCTTCTCGATCGAGCCGGCGGTCGCGGGTCGCGTGGAATGGCGCGACCCGGTGACGCTGCGCTTTACGCCGTCCAAGCCGCTGGAGCCCGGCGCCTCTTACACGATCACGCTCACGCCCAACTTCACCGCGATGGACGGGAGCCGGCTGGACCGGCCGTACACGCACACGTTCCGCGTGAGTCCGCCGAGGGTGCTGGGCGGTCATCCCGTGAGCAGGGTCGACTACGCCCAGTGGGTGACGCCGGAGCCGACGTTCTCGGTCGTACTGAGTTCGCCGGTCGACCCCGCGCAGCTGGCGCGCTACTCGTTCGTGCGGCTCTCCCCGGAGTGCGGCGCCGGCGACGTGGTGCGCCTGCGGCCCGCTGGCACGCGCCGGATCACGAGAGACGATCCGTTCGCGTTGCGCTATGCCGGGTTCCGCGGCGGGTACGAGCCTGGGTCGCCCGAGGACCCGCGCGTCGTCGTCGAGCTTGTCCCCGCCACCCCGCTCCCTCTGGGGTGCTACGCGCACCTGGTCACGCCCAGGGAGGTGGACGGGACGTCGGCGTCGCACAACGAATGGCCTTTCTCGACGCACGGCCCGCTGGCGTTGTCCGAAGTGAAGTGCCATGGCGGGAAGTGGTGCCCGACGGGGCCGATCATCGTGAGGTTCAGCAACCCGGTCCGGGGCGCGGACGTGCTGCGACACGTGCGGATCGCGCCGAACGAGCCGTTCACGATCGCGGATACGGCGGCCGTGCAGGCGGTCTGGACGCTGCACGCGGACCTCCGGCCGCGCGAGCATTACGCAGTCGTCGTCGACACGGCGCTCACCGACATCTTCGGCCAGCGCATGGAAAACCTCGGCGTGCGCGCGATCGTGACGACGGGGTATCCGCCGCGCGTCGGCTACGAGTTCGGCCGGCTCCTGGTCGAGCGCAACGGGCTCCGGACACTGGCGGTGCAGCACGTGAACGTGGATTCGCTCGAGGTCACGGTCATCCCGGTGCCGGACACGATGGAGGCCGCGTTCCTCGGGCAGAGCTGGAGGTGGTGGGGCCCGTGGCAGGCGCTCGAGGAGCAGGCGGTGCGGTGGAGCATCCCGGTCGCGGGCGGCGACGACGTTCGCCGGTTCACCGGCGTGCCGGTGCCGGGGCCGGAGGCATTGCGGTCCTCCGCTTCGCCGGCCGCGCCGCAGGTCGACCGCGCGGCGGTCGGCGAAACGGCCCGTGCCGCCCGCCGCCCCACGCTCTACGCCGTCCGCGTCAGCAGCGCCCAGCTCGACAGCGTCGTACAGGGTCACCAGCCGATCGCGGTCGTGCAGGTCACGGATCTGGCCGTGCACGTGCGGCTCGGCGCGGACCAGGCGGTCGTCTGGGTGACCGGCGTGAGCGACGGGCTGCCGCGGCCGGGCGCGCGGGTCACGCTCTACGACCCGAACGGCCGGGTCCGCGCAACCGGCACGACCGGCGCCGACGGGACGGCCCGGCTGGACGGGCTTTCGCCCGTCGACGACGGTTGCGGCCGATGGGGGTGCGGCTTCGAGGGGTACGTCGCCGCGGAGCTCGGGGACGACCGCGCCGTTGTCGGCGTGAGCAGCTACGACCCCGACCTCTCGCCGTGGCGCTTCAACGTGCGGGGCGCGTGGGGCAGGGAGAGGGAAGCCGACGCGGCCGCGGTCTTCACCGAGCG
>VSDC01000238.1:0-4513 GCA_047459275.1 Gemmatimonadota bacterium | reverse complement strand
GAGCACGGCGCGTATCGCCTCCTTCAGCAGGAGAGCCAGCGGCGCAGCATGCCCATGGTCGAGATCGCCCGTACGATCCTCGTGGCGAACTCGGTCCTGCGCGACCCCGCGACGCGGTAGGCGTCGGCACCCGATTTGCGCTTCCCCCTCCGGGTCAGGAAGAACTCGCGACGCCAAGGTGACGACCATTCGACGGCCGCCGCTCCCGCGTCCGCCCGCCCGGATCGAACTCGTGCCGATCGGGCCCGTGGAGGCCGCGCTCCTGGATCATCTCGCCACCGACCTCACCCCCCGGTTCGGAGTGACGGTCGTACGAGGAGAACCCATGCCCCTGGACGAGGCATGGTGGGACCCCGATCGCCGTCAGTATCTCGCGGACGACATCCTCGATGAAGTCGCCCGACGGTGCGATCCGTCGTCGTGGAGCCTGGGCGTCCTGGACGCAGACCTGCGCGACCGGGAACGCGATTTCATCTTCGGCCAGGCGACCGTAGGGGGCTGCTGCGCCGTGATCGGCCTGGCCAGGCTGAGAGAGGAATTCTACGATCGACCGCCCAACCACCAGCTCTTCCTGCGCCGCGTCGTGATCGAGGCGGTCCACGAGCTCGGCCACGTGGCAGGGCTCGGCCACTGCTCGGACCCCAACTGCGTCATGTTCTCATCCGTCACCATCGAAGACACGGACCGCAAGGGGACAGAGTTCTGCGAACGCTGCGGCGTGTGAGGGTCGATTCCGATATCGGACCGACACCCGCCATCCGACGCCGATGCCGGCGTCCGGCGGGCGATGCCGGCACCCGACCGCCGACCCCGGCGCCTGATGGCCGATCTTGTCTATCCATGCGCACGTGGGTACTCTACCATCGCATGTCCGATCCTCACGCCTCACCACGTCAGCTCTACCTGGCCTGGGTCGAAGACCAGATCGAGGAGTACAAGGCCGGGCTACACCGCGACGAGCTACTCGAACTCGCGGAGGACGCGGTCCGGGAGTTGTTCGCCTCGCGGGACGGCCAGTACCCCCTCACCGAAATCCTCCTTCGCGACGCTGTCGACCAGTTGATCTTCCGTCGTCTCAAGCTTCCCAGCTACCGTCAGTGGCTGCGCATGTGTCGTTCTGACACACCCGAACGACCTCCCGAGAGTACACCCGACGCTGCGCCGGACGCGACGAACGGGTGACAAGATGTGATCTGACAATCAGATACGTTCTTCGCCCTCGCCGGTACGCGGTCTGCTTGAATGCGACACGGAGGCGCAGCGCGATCCGAAGGAGGACGTATATGGGACGGAATCGCGAGGTGGAGATGCCGAGCGAGGGCGTTCAGGATAAAGTGGCGGGGATCCTGGTGTGGGATCGGATGGAGCCGGTCCGGCCGCCGGTGATCTCGGCGTTCATCTGGGGTGGTAAGGTACGGCCGGTGCCGACGTTGCCGTTCGGTCGGTGGAAGACTACGGCTGCATCGGCAGTGTAACGGGAGGATCTGGGATTGGAGAGGCCCGCGGGTTTCGACTCGCGGGCCTTTTTCTCTGGTTGGCGGCGGCGGGCGTGGAATCTGCGTTTTCCCGTTCGCGATCCGGAGAGGCGAGTCATGTGAGGGGCGGATGCGCGAACGCCTGCGAGTACTCCTGTGGCTGTGGGTCGTGGGGTGTGGTGGACCGGGGGTGTGGGATTATGTTGCGGTGCCCGTGCTCCCGGAGCAGGATTGGGGGGACCGTTTGCACGCGGAGCGGGGCGGGGTTCGGGTGATCGCGGGTCCGGCCGCGGTCTTCCCGTACGACAGGGTCCGGCCCGACGGCATACGTGAGCGGGGCCAATACCATCTGTACACGCGGGTGGCGGTTCACAACGGCGGGTCGGGTGCGGTGGAGGTGTTGTGGGGTGAATCGATGCTGGAGGTGCCCGGCGGTGGCCGGATTCCTCTGATCGGGACGGATGAGGTTGCGGGAGACGGGGCGGCTGGGTCGCTGGCGCCCGTTGAGCGACTGGAGCCCGGTCAGCGTACGGCGCGGGCGTTGATCCCCGCGACGGTGAAGGAGATCGAGGTCGGTGAGCCGATGGTGCCGTTGTGCGACGGGTGTGAGTATCGGCTCGTGGTCGTGTTGAGCGTCGCCGGGCGTGAGGAGCGCATGGTGATGCCGTTCCGCATGAGCGTATCGCAGCCGAGGCAGACAGCGGCGGGCGCGTTCTGGCGGGGGTGGGAGGACTGAGCGACGTGTATCGGGACGTTGGCGTGGTGGGCAGCGGCCCCGCGGGTCTGGCCGCAGCGTGGGCCCTGGCGGAAGCGGGTGTGCGGGTCACGCTGTACGACCGCCGTTCGGATCCGGGCGGTTTGCTGCGGACGGTGGAGCTCGAAGGCGCGCGGGCGGATGTGGGGGTCCAACTCCTGGGCGGGTATTACGCGGAGACGATTGCTCTGGCGCGCTCGGTCGGCGCGGGTGCCTTGCTGGTGCGCGCGCCCGGCCGGGACGCACTCTGGCGCGGGGGGCGGGCGCACACGTTGACGTACGGCTCCGTGGCGAGCATGGCGACGTCGAGTGCGCTGCCGACCGGCCTCAAGCTCCGGCTGGCCGCGCGCTACATCCCCTTTCTCCAGCGACATGCGGCGCTCCTCGATGCGAACGCGCCCGCGGCGGCCGCGGAAATGGACGGCGAGTCGATCGCGGCGTGGGGCCGCCGGGAGCTGGGCGACGATTTCATCGAGCTTCTCGTGTATCCCCAGCTCGCGGCGTACTACGCAACCACGCCCGAAAATACGTCGGCGCCGTTCTACCACGCCCTCGCGCGGGTGGGGCTGGACGTGTCGCTCTATGCGGTGCGGGGCGGGATGGCCGCGCTCGCGCGGGCGGTGTTGAGCGCTCTGCAGTCACGAGAGGCCACGTTCGTCGGCGGCGTGGAGGTGCGCGCGGTCCGGCCGGGGCCGTCCGGCGTCGAGGTGTTGTGGGACGGCGGCGGGGCCATGCACGAGGCGGTGGTGGTGGCGGTGCCCGCCCGGTCCGTGGTCACGATCGTCCCGCTGGACGGCCCGACCCGCGCCTGGTTCGAGGGGATCAGACCCTTGCCGGCCGCGGCGGTCGCCCTCGTCGTGGACGGGCAAATATCCGCCGATTATTTCGGGCTCTCCGTTCCACGGGTCGAGACGCCAGGCAAGGCCCTGGCGGCTCTGTGCATTCAGGGGCGAAAGGCCGCCGGACTCGATGGAGAGGGCAAATGCGTGATCGTGGCGTACCCGTCGCCGTCGATCATGCCGAAAATCTTCGAGGCCGCGCCCGAAGTGGTGCTGGACGAGGTGCTACCGTCGGTCGAGGCCGTGCTCCCGGAGATCGGTGGAAGGATCGCTCGGGCCCGGGTCTACCGCTTTCCGGACGCGGGCGTCGAGTTCTACCCCGGCTACCTGAGACATCTCGCCGCCTTCGACGCCGGCTGGCTTCCCTCGCGTCTCGCCCTTGCCGGTGACTACTTGGTGGCTCCCACCGTAGAGGGCGCTGTCCGCAGCGGACTGGTCGCCGCCCGTCGCCTGCTCGGCCGTTGAGTCCGCGGCCGAGCGTCGCACAGGGCGCTCCTGGACGACGACCGTCGAGACGATCTTGTCGTGGAGCGCCTGGCGGTTGCGGTCCCACAGGATCTGGGCGAAGCCGAGGAGGCCCGTGGCGAGCGAGGCCGAGTATCCGCCGAAACGCTCGAAGCATTGCCATGTCGTTAGCGGCTTGCCATCGAGGCGGATCACCCGGATCCCGAGCAGGCGTTTTCCCGGGGTGTAGCCACGCCATGCCACGGTGAACGCCGTGAAGTAGAGGGCGAGCCAGCCGAAGCCGAGCCCCAGGTCTTCGGTGATCGCCGCCCGGAGCAGCGTCGTGATGCCCCTGCCGCGCCTGGCGTCCTCGAGATCTCGGGTTCGTTGCCTCAGGATCTCGATCTCGCTTCGAAGCATCCGGTTGTCCCGTTCGAGGTCCCCGACGCGTTCGGCCGTGAGCGCCTCGGCCAGCGCCGTGCGGATCGCAGCCGCGGCGATGGTGTCGTTGGCCGCGAGGGCGGCGCCGTATGCGAGGGCGAGGGAATCTACGTCGGGCGTCGTGTCCGGTGCCGGGGGCAAGGTGTCGAGGGCGGCGAAAGCGCGTCGCAGCGCCTCGATCGCCACCGGGTTCAGCCGCGCTCCGTCGTCGTTGGCCTTGGCGAGGGCATCCCCGATGAGGCGGGCTTCGGGGGCGGAGAGTCCTTTCGCGGCGAGGCGGTCACGAACTCGTGCGGCGATCGCCTCTGCCTCCTCGGGCGTCGTCGCTCGGAGCAGGGACGCCGTCTCGGCCAGGGTGAGCCCGGCGGAGAGGGCCGGCATTTCGATCGCGGCGGCCCCGGTCGCCGGGTCCATGGAAACGTTGTTGCCGCGGGGTTCGAATTGGATCGCGCTCAGAGAGGCCAGGCAGATGACGAAGGTCGCGAGGGCGAGTGTGCCGCGCAGGGAGACGCCGAGCACGCGCATGAGGCACCCCGCACCCGGCCTGGCGCGGCTCGTGA
>VSDC01000237.1:0-4515 GCA_047459275.1 Gemmatimonadota bacterium | reverse complement strand
CGGTCGATCTCGGCGACGGCGGCGTCCATGTGATCGCTGCTCGCGGCCTGGACCGAGATCGCGCGCACCCAATCCGTACCGAAGACGCGGAACTGTGCGGTCGCGAGGGGGATGTAGATCATCTGGTCGGGATTCTGCCACCCCGCCTCGCCCTTGGCTTCCAGGACGCCGATGACCTGGAACGGGATCCCGCGGATGCGGATCGTCTGGCCGATCAGCATCTCGGTGTTGGAGACGCCGAGCCGCTCGCCGACATCCGCGCCGAGCACGGCGAGGCGCCGGCGGCCCCGCTCTTCCCCCTCGGTGAAGATGCGCCCGGCCTTGATCTTGTGATTCTGCATCGCGAAGTAGCTCGGCCAGGTCCCGAGGATCGAGAGGTTGGCGTTGCGGTTGCCGTAGGAGACCTGGTGGCGGCGCTCCATCTCCGGCGCGACCGCGATGATCGCCTGCGGATCGACGAGGAGCGCTTCGGCGTCCTTGACGGTGAGGCGCGCATCGCCGCGGTCGATTCCGCCGAAGAAGTTCTGCCCCGGGCGCACGGTCAGGATGTTCGTGCCGAGTCTTTCGAGCTGCGCCTGGACCTGCCGCTGCGCCCCTTCGCCCAGGGCGACCATGGTGATCACCGCGGCGATCCCGATGATGATGCCGAGCATCGTCAGGAAGGCGCGGAGCTTGTTGGCCATGATCGCGCCGAACGCGACGCGGATGACCTCGCCGAAGATCATGCCGGCCTCCTCAGCGACGGCCGCCACCGGGGGCGCCGGGGATCGGGCCGCTGTTCCGCTCCCGGAAGCGGTTCAGCATCTCCTGCTGCTGAGCCTGCAGCCGGGCGACGGACATGAGGATGACCGGCTCGCCGGGCTCGATCCCGCGGATGACTTCCGTGTAGTCCCAGTCGTTCAGGCCGAGGAGGACCATGCGGGGCTCCGGGCCGTTGGGTCCCTGGACGAAGACGAGGCCCGGGCGGACATCGCTCGATCCGCCGGGTGCGGCCTGGAAGCCGCGCGTTCCCGGGCCGCCGGCGCCCCGCTGGCCGCCGGGGCCGGCCCAGCCGCCGGGACCGCCACGACCGGCAGCAGCGCCGGGACCGCCCGCGCCGCCGCCCGGGCGCTGGAACCGCGCCGCCGGCCGCTCTCCACCGTCGGCCGACGCGCCGTCCGCGCCACGGGCGGCCGGTCCGCCCGCCTGGGCGCCATCGCCTGCGGCCGGTGACCCGCCGGGGCCGCCGTTCCCGTCATTGCCGCCGCGTCCGCCGCGCAGCGCCGCCCTCATCTTCTCCTCGTCCAGCCCCAGCACCGCGCCGGCGGCCATGGCGTCGCGCATCGAGACGACAGCCGCGTTCGGGACCGCAACCACGTCATCGCGCCGCGCGATCAGGATCTGGACCTCGGCGTTCATCCCCGGCTTCAGCAGCCCCTCCCGGTTGTCGAGGCGGACGAGCACCGGGAACATCGTCACGTTCTGCTCGACGACGGCCTGCGGCTCGATCTTGAGAACGGTGCCCTCGAAGACCCGGTTGGGGAACGCTTCGACCGTGACCTGCGCCGGCAGTCCGGGCTTGATCTGGCCGATGTCCGTTTCGTCGACCAGCGTCCGGACCTGCATCTCCGAGAGATCCGCCATCTGGAAGAGCGTGGTCCCGCCCGAGATGTTCTGGCTCGCCGACTGGATGATCTGCCCGATCTCGACGCTCTTCTGAATGATCGTCCCGTCGAGCGGCGCGCGGATCGTCACGTCGTTCATCCGCTCCCGCGCCAGCTCCAGGTTCGTCTGCGCCTTGACGAACTGCGAGCGCGCGTTCGCGACCTCGAACTCGGTGTTCTCGAATTCCTGCTCGGTGATCACGTTCGCCGCCCGGAGCTCCTCGGCGCGCCGACGCTGGGCTTCGGCCGTGGCCAGGCGCGCGCGGGCGACCTCGAGATCCGCCTCGGCCTGCGCCAGCGCGTTCCGCACGTCGCGCGGATCGACCTCGGCGAGGAGCGCGCCGCGCTGCACGAAGTCGCCGGTTTCGACGTAGATGTTCAGGATCTCGCCGCTCGCCTTGGACTTCACGTCGACGATCCGGATCGGCTCGACCAGCCCGGCGGCTTCGGCCCGGATGTCGAGCGTGCGCCGTTCGGCGTAGGCGATCTCGGAACCGCCGTTGGTCTCGACGGCCGCGGACTCGCGGCAGCCGGTGAAGGACGCCGCAGCCACGAAGATCGTCCCGGCCGCCAGAATACTACGGATCCGATTCATCTCTTCGAACCTCCCGGGGCGACGACCCCGTGTCTCGTGTTCGATGTCACAGACTCCTGCCGACGAGCGCCTCGAGCTCCGCTCGAGCGATCTGATAGTCGTATCGCGCCGCAATGAGATCGATCTCCGCCTGGACCAGGTTGAGCTGCGAGGTGACCTGGTCGAGGATCGTCGAGACGCCCAGCCGGTACCGCTCCTGCTGGACACGGAAATCCTCTTCCGCGGCGAGCACCGCTTCCTGCGCGAGTGCGACCTGCTGCTCCGCGAGCTCGAGCGCGCCCAGGATGCGTTCCAGGTCCGCGAGAACCTGACGCCGGGCGTCCGCCGCCGCCGCGCGCGCGATGTCCACCTGGACCGAGGCGCGCGATACCGATTCTTCACGCTGGAAACGGTTGAAGATGGGGTAGCTCAGGCCCAGGCGAAGGCTCCAGCTCGTGCGTCCGCCGGTCAGCGTCGGGTCCTGGTTGAACCAATCGTACCCGCTCGACGCCGTGATCGATGGGAAGTACTGGGCTCGCGCCGCCTTCAGCGAAGCGTTCGCGGCGACCAGATCCGCCTCCGCCGCCCGCACGACGGGCGACTGGCGGAGGGCTAGCTCGCGGAGCTCATCGCGGCTGAGGGCGAGGGGCCTCGGCTCGAGCGGTTCGTCGTGACGGGCGCTGACGGCGCCCTCGACGCCGACCAGGCGACCGAGTGCGAACGCCGCCGTTCGGCGCTGATTCTGCGCCTGCAGGAGTTGCTGCCGGGCATTCGTCACTTCCAGGTTCGCCCTGAGCACGTCCGACCGCGTGCCGGTCCCGACCTCCGCGCGTCGCCGCGCCGCTTCCAGGCTCTCCTCCGCCCGCTTCACCCGGGCTTCGGCGACGCGCAGCAGGTCGTCCGCCCTGAGAACTTCGAAGAACGTACGCTGGACGCTCAGGATCACGGCGAAGCGCTGCGAGATCAGCCCGGCGTCCGCGGCCGCGAGCTGCGCCCGCGCGCTCTCCAGGCCCGCCGCCCGCTGGCCGCCGTTGAACAGGGTCAGCTGCGCCGACAGCCCCGCGCTGTAGCTGTCGCTCGAGCCGGTCACCGTCGTGTTCGTCTGCGGATTGAACCGCTCGGTGCTCGACCGGGACGCACCGGTGCTGAACGACAGGCTCGGCAGGTACTGGCCCCACGCCGACCTCTCCGCCGACTCGGCGTTCCGCACTGCACCGGTGGCCTGGGCGATCTGCGGGCTGTGGCGCAGCGCCGCCTCGATCGCCTGCTCGAGCGTGAAGACCGGCTCGGCCTCTTCTGCACTACTCTGGGCCCGAGCGGCGTCATTCGTGAGGAGAACGGCCGCCGCGACGCTGAACATGGCGGCGGCACGACGACAGTCTATCACGGATCCCTGCCTTTCGCGCCTCTGACTATCGGTTCGTCCCGTTCCCGTTTCGTTTCTCCTGGCGCTCCTTCTCATCCTCCTTCTGGCGTGCGCGGCGCTCGGCACGGAGACGGTCGTATTCGGCGCGCTGCTCCGGCGTCATGATCGCCCGGATCTCTTCCTGGGTGCCGTCGATGATCGCCCGGAGCTGCGGTCGCGCCTGGACCCAGAAGGAGTCGAGCTGGATCCGCCGTCGCTCGAGGATCTGATTGACCCGCGCGCGCTGTTCGGGAGTCAGGTCGATCTGGTCGATCAGGGTACCGCGGTCGCGATTCCGGTCGTCGTCACGGCAGGGTTCGGTGCGCGCGGGTTTCTCACCGGCGCCATCCACGATCAACCGGTCGACCGCCGCGCCGCTGAACGCGCCTCCGACGAAGACGACGGCGAGGAGGATGGCGCCGAGGATACGTGCGCGGCGCACGCCATAGGGAGCGGCGTTCATCGGGTATCCGCCTCCAATGCTGTGACAAGGTCGGCGACTGTTGGAGCCCGGTCCTCGGCCAGCCAATCCGCGGCGGGCCTGGGCACCTCGAGCGCCTCGAGAATGTTCAGACTCGCCGTGGAGCCGAGCTCGACCGGTCCGCTGTCACGCTGGAGCAGCGCCAGGGACACGACGGCGATCGAGGCGGCCGCCGCGATCATCGGGCGCGCCCAGCTCCCGAGGAGGGCGAAGGGATCGTTCCGGGTCGCACGCCTCGTGAGCTCCGGCGCCGCCTCGTCCATGATCCGGCGCACCAGCTCCTCCCAGCGAGCTTCATCCCGTGTCGGATCGAGGGCCGACAGATCGATGCGTTCGAACTCCATCAGCGCTCCTCGCTGCGATGGTGGACAAGGCGTTCTCGCATGGCTCTTCGTGCGTAGGAGAGGTGCGC
>VSDC01000236.1:0-4517 GCA_047459275.1 Gemmatimonadota bacterium | reverse complement strand
GTCCCCGATGCACGAGGGCAATGTCGTCCCGCTCAAGGCCCCACCCCGGGATGGACCGATTCACCTCGTCCAGGAACCTCTCGACGTACCTCTCCGCGTGAGGAGCCCACGGATCGCCGTCATAGGTGTAGTGCGCGGTCCCCACGAGAGTGCGGCCGCGCCAGGGCGCGACGAAGAGCTTGCGCCCGCCCGGGCTCGGCACGGCGAAGCCGACCCGCGGACCGAGCGCCGGCGCGACCAGGTTCATCGCGAGCGAGAAGGGCGGGAGCGGCACATCCCGGCCGAGGAGGAGCGCCACGAGCCCGGGCGCCGCCGCGCCGGCGGCCAGGACCACGACCCGCGCCCGGACGTCGTGGCGCCGCCCGTCCAGCCGGTCCCGCACCCGCACACCCGCCAGTCGCCCGCCCCGGTAGAGCGGCGCCACGCACTCCACGTGGTTCGCCGCGATCGCCCCCGCGCCGCATGCGTCCAGGACCACCTCCAGGACCAGACGCTCCGGGCTGTACATCTGGGCATCGTAGACGAGGGCGCCGCCCTGCAAGGCGGGGGAATCCAGTTGCGGGACGAGCGCGACGCACTCCTCTCGCGCCAGGAGCCGTCCCCTCGGCAGCCATCGCTCCCTGGGCAGACCGTCGTTGCGGTCCCAGGAGAGTGCGTCGTTGATCGCCAGCGCCACGCGGTAGACGGAGCGGCGTTCGAGCCCGCGGCCGTAGATCGGCAAGACGAAAGGCATCGGCTCGACCAGGTGCGGAGCGATCCGCAGCCACGCCGTCCGCTCCCGGATCGACGCGCGCATCCGCCGCACGTCCAGGTGCTGCAGATACCGTAGACCGCCGTGCACGATCTTCAGGCAGTTCGCCGACGCGCCGCCGCCGAAGTCCGCCCGGTCGATGAGAGCGACGTCGAGTCCCCTCAACGCCGCGTCCCGCGCCACGCACGCGCCGACGATCCCACCGCCGACGACCAGCACATCGAACTCTCGACTGCTCAATCCATCGACCGCCCGTTTCATCGTTCACCCCCGCCGTCCCGTTTCTCGACGTGCCGGTAACACGCCGCCATGCACGACAGCAGCACGTGGTGCTGCAAACCGATCCAGCTCCGCCCTTCGAAGGACTCCAACCCGAACTCTCGCTTCAGGCGCGCGTGCTCGGCCCAGGCCCGCTCGAGGGCGCTCGCATTCCCGGTCCCGCTCCCGCCCCAACCCCCATCCCCACTGCGGCGTCCACGCCCAGCCGAGCCCTCCGGACTCCACCGCACCCCGCGCTCCTCCAGGCCGGCGCCCAGCTCCCGGGCCGCGCCGAACGCCGCGCGATCGACCACGACGCCGCCGAACGACACACCCACGGCGATCAAGAAATCGACCGCGTCCAGCGCGATCGCCCAGGGCGGGCGGTATACGATCTCTTCCGGGATCCCTACCCGCCGCCGGCACAGGGCGTCGTACGCCCATTCCTCCGGCAGGTACGGCGCGAGCGCCGCGACCACGGCTCGCTCGCCTCGAACCAGCGTCAGCGAGACCAGCAACTGGCAGTTCTCCCGCCGCCCGAGATCCGGACAGAACTGCCGGGCGACACCCGCCGAGTGACGCCCCTTCTTCTTCAACCCGATCGCCGACAGCACCACGCGGGAGCCGGGTCCCCCGGCCAGACGGCCCGCCTCGCGGGCCAGGACGCTCCACAGCGGCGCGGGGTCCCACCTCGATGTCGCGACGAAGTGATGGAGCTGCTGCACGTCCCTCGGCGCGAGGCGTCCCGCCATCGCCGTGACGCACTTCCGCGCGCCCGACTCGAGCAGCCCACGGACGTAGACCGGCGCCCAGCGTCGCTGCGATTTGTGCCGGAGCAGGGCCAGGAAGGGTCGGAGCCAGCGGTCGAGCGGGTCGGGTTGCGGCTCCGGTGCCGGGTCCGGCCCGGAGGACGTTTCCGGGCTGCGCAGACGCCACGGGACCGCTCCACCATCGAACTCCTCGAACGCGTCGGCGTCCTCGGGGTCCTCTTCGTCAGGATCCGACGTAGACCCGCTGAACCAGCGCCAGAGGCGCAGGGCGAGGTCGCGCACGAGGCGGGACCCGCGCGCCGGCGCGATCGACTCCGCGACAACGACCGACTCGAGCGGCACGTAATGGGTGGCGAGCCCCAGCTCCCGGGCCCGGTGCTGCAGCGTTTCGACGAACGGCGCACGGAGCAGGCCGCCCGTCCGCCGGCTCACCTCCTCGGGCGCGCTCGCGAGGAACGCGCTCACGCTGCCGCACGCGTTCATGAGGATCTCCGCGCGGCGCGGCCCGATCCCTCGCACGCGCAGGAGCTGTCGATAGTCCGAGGGGCCGGTGAGGTACCGCCGCCACTGCGCGTGACCGTCGGCCGACGCCTGTCGCGCGGGCGGCCTGCGGGTGACGCTCCGGGGAAGGCGCGGATCGATGGCGAAGCGGTCGCTGCGACGTACCATGCTCCAGCCGCTCCCGCGCCGGCCCGTCCGCGCCCTCGGAACGGCTCACGGCGGCGCGGACGGGCGCCGGCCGCGCTCAGAGGATCCGCAACGCCCCGAGGATCAGGCCGGGCACGGTCAGGAGCAGCCACTGCGCCGTCGGGCCCAGGTTGAAGATCCCCTCCCTGGGCACGATCACCCGGTCGCCGGCCCGAAGGTTGAGCTGGTCGAGCGTACGCCCCTCGATGATCGCCTGGCGGAGCGCTTCGCCGTGAAGGATCTTCTGGCCGTCGCGTTCGATTCGGATCCCTTCGATGTGCGCATCCCGAGCCGGCCCGCCGGCCGCCATGAGGACATCGTTCAGTCGCGCCTCCGCAGGCAATTCGTAGAACCCCGGCTGGTCCACGTGGCCGCTCACCGAGATCGAGATCAACGGCCGCGCGTAGACCACCGGGTCGCGGATGTAGCGCCGGAGCTCACGCCTCAGGTGCCGCTCCAGCTCCGACCGCAGCACGCCTTGCAATGAAATCGTGCCGATCACCGGAAGCACCAGCGTCTGGCCCGTGAGGACGGAGAACGTATCCGTGAGGGCGGGCTCCATCTCCACGATGAGCGCGACGCGGTCGCCGACGCGGAAATCGCCCTCGCTCAACCGCGAGCGAACGAGGGGGATCGTCCGACGCGCGTGGTCCGCTTCCGGTCCGCGTCCCTCCTCCGCCATCCGTTCCAGCTCGGCGAGGAGGGACGTCAGCTCCGCCCGTGTCGCGTACAACCCGGTCGGGTCCGATGCCCGCGGGATCTGCTGCGCCCCGAGCGGGTTGGCCAGCGTGGTCAGGAGCAGCGCAGCACCCACGATGATCCGGAGTTCCGCGTCCATGCGATGCACCCCTTTTCCTACGATCCACTCTGAGCCTCCACCCCCTCGCCCTCGGTCGCGTACCCGGGGAGGATCGCGTAGGGGAGGTAGGAGGTGTAGTGATAGCCGCCGCCGGAGGGGATGTCGTTGAGCACGGCACCGAGAATCCGGATCGGCAGCCGGTCCACGAAGCCGAGCTTGGCTTCGGTCAACACGCGGTTCGTGCTCCCGGTCCTGAGAACGAGGAGCAGGTTGCCGGTCAGCGTGCCGAGGATGAACGGATCGGCGCCCGCGCCGAGCGGTGAGCTGTCGACCAGGATGACGTCGAATCGCTGCCGTACTTCGACCAGGAGGTTGGTCAGCGCGGGAGAGTGCAGCAGTTCCGGTGCGGTCGCGAGCCGGGTGCCGCACCCGATGAGGTAGAGCGAAGCGTGCTCCGTCTCCCAGATGACTTCGTCGATCGATGCGTAACCCGCGAGCAGGTCCGTCAGGCCGGGTCTCCTCGCGGAGCTCAGGAGCCGGTGCAGCGTGCCCCGGCGGATGTCGCCGTCGATGAGTAGCGTCGAGCAACCGATCTTCGCGAAGGTCAACGCGAGATTGGCGGCGAAGAACGACTTGCCATCGCCGGCGCCGGGGCTCGATATGGTCGCCACGAGGGGGCCGGTGGTACCGTACGCGTGGACCAGGCCGAGCCGAATGGTCCGGAACGCTTCCACGACGTGTGCCGGCGCGTCGGAGACGAGGAGCCCGCGCTTGACGTGCGGGATCCCGCCCAGGATCGGCAACCCGAGCCCGTCCGTCACCTCGTCCGGGTAACGGATGCGCGTGTCGATGCGGTCGAGTATGATGGCGCCCAGCATCCCGACGAGGAGCCCGCCGGCCAGCGCGGCGAGGAGCAGGCGGGTGCCGGTGTACTGGACCGGGCGGTGGGGGATGGTGGCGCGGTCGAGCACGCGGACGTCCGGTATCGCGCTGATCGCAGCCACGCGCGCGCCCTCGTAGCGCTGGCGCAGCGTCGTGTAGAGATCCTCCGCCACGGCGACGCGCCTCTTGAGGCGCGCCTCCTCGACCGCCCGCATCGGGATCTCCTGCATCTCTCCGGTGATCCCACGGATCGCGCGGGCGAGTTCGGCCTGGCGCTGGTCGATCTCCCTGACCATCCGCCGGAGCAGCATGGGAATCGTGCGCCGCTCGAGCTGCTCGATGTCGCGCTCCAGGAGCTGAACCTGACGGT
>VSDC01000235.1:0-4524 GCA_047459275.1 Gemmatimonadota bacterium | reverse complement strand
CGTGATGGGGCCAAGCCCACCCGGCGGGTGGGCGACTGAGCCCGGCCGCGTGGCGAGGCGGGCCGTGCATGGAATGGCGGTTGCACCACCGCGCCGGCCGGAGCGCGAGGGTGCGCTGCCGGGAGGCGAAGAGGGATGGGTCCGACCCACTCGGTCCGGGTCGAGCTGCGCCCGCTCGACCGCCGGCTGCTCGAACGTCGCCTCGACGAGTTGATCGCGCTGGACGCCGCCGTTCGTGCCGAGCTGGGCGACGCCTACTCGCACGAGAGCTGGGGCCGCCGTGAGTTCCTGGCGGAGCGGTCCGGAAAGTGGCGCTACAGCATGGCCGCGTTCGTCGGCGAACGGCTCGCGGGGTTCGTGATCGCCTCGCGCGAGGCGGCCGCCGTCCACCTGCATCGGCTGGCCGTGGCGCCGGCGCTGCGGAACCGCGGGATCGCGGGGATGCTGGTCGGCGCGGTCGAGGCGGCGGCGCGGCGCGACGGGCTCGATCGACTCGGACTCAGCGTCGGCTCGGACAACGCGCCGGCGCTCGCCTTCTGGGAACGACATGGTTTCCGCCCGCTCGACGCCGACGGGCACCGGGCCTACGCCGCCGCGCGCGGGCTCAAGGCCGTCGGCTCGGCCGTGGTCGCCGGCGGCAGGCCGTACCGCATCCTCGAGAAGCGAATGGAGGAGGGATGATCGGCAGGAAAGAACTGAGGGTGCTCGCCATCGGCGCGCACCTGGACGATATCGAGCTGGGGTGCGGCGGCGCTCTCGTCCGCGCCGCCCGGGCGGGCCACTGCGTTCGGATGATCTGTCTGTCGGATTCCAGCTACACGAACTACGACGGCGCCGTGCTGCGCACGCGCGAGGAGCGCTCCGCGAGGGGTACGCCGCCGCGGAGGCGCTCGGGTGCAACGAGCTCGAGGTCCTCGACTTCCCCACGAAGGACATCCCCGACGACTCGCGCGTGGTCGAGGCGCTCGACAAACGCATCTCGGAATTCAAGCCGGACGTGATCTTCACGCACTGGCCCTTCGACACGCACCAGGCGCACCGCGGCGCGGCGCTCGCCACCATCGCCGCCGCGCGTCGCCACAACACCATCCTGATGTACGACCCGGTCTTCCCCGCCGGCCGCTCCTTCGTCGGGTTCCGGCCGCAAGTCTACATCGACATCACCGACGCCATCGAGGGCAAGCTCGAGTCGTTGCGCAAGCACGAGTCGCAGTACCGCAAGTACGGCGACCAGTGGATCGAGGCCGTTCGGGCCCGCGCCCGGTTCCGCGGTTACGAGATGGGGACCGCGTTCGCCGAGGCGTTCGAGGTCGTCCGGATGGAGATCCACCTGTGAAGGGCGACGCCCGCGGCCGCATCGTGACCATTCACCAGCCCGAACACCTGCCGTGGCTGGGCTTCTTCTCGAAGCTCGATGCCGCCGACCTGATGGTGTCGCTGGACGTCGTGCCGTTTCGCAAGAACTACTTCCAGAACCGCAACCGGGTCCTCGGCCCCGACGGCGGGGCCTGCTGGCTGACCGTGCCGGTGCGACTCGACGGCCACCTGCACGGCCAGATCCGGACCGTGCCGATCGCGGAGGACGGCCGCTGGCGCCGGAAGCACCTCGGCACGCTCGAGCACCGCTACCGGCGCCACCCCTACTTCGGTGAGGTGTTCGACCGGATCGCCCCCATCCTGGAGGCCGACTGGGACGGGATCGCGGACCTGAACCACGCCCTCATCGACGCGTTGAAGGACGCACTCGGGATCACGACGCCGATCGCGCGGGCCTCGGACCTCCACGTCGCCGGCTCGCGGAGCGAGCTCCTGGCCGCGATCTGCCAGCGCGTGGGCGCCGAGGTCTACCTCTCGGGCCCGTCCGGCCGCGACTACCTCGACCCCGCGCCGTTCGAGGCGGCCGGCGTCCGGATCGCCTACCACGACTACGAGCACCCCGTCTACCCCCAGCGGGGGAGCGGCGGCTTCGTGTCCCACCTCTCCGTCCTGGACCTGCTCTTCAACTGCGGGCCGGAGAGCGCGGAGATCCTCCGCTCCGGGCGGCGCATCGCGGAGGGATCCAGCGGCGCGTCGGCGTGATTGCCGGGGCGTGATCGCCGCAGAGTAATCGCCGGGGGCGCGATCGGCGGAGCGTGATCGCCGAACGCCGACGGGATTTCCTGGGGCCGGCGATCACGCCGCCGCACGCCGCCCGGTCCGGGCGGGTATCCGGACGGTGAAGGTGCTCCCGCGCCCGAGGGTGCTCTTCACGGTGATGTCGCCGCCGAGGAGGCGGGCGAGTCTGCGGCTGACACCGAGGCCCAACCCGGTCCCGCCCACGCCGCGGGTCGAACCCTGCTCGACCTGCCAGAACGGCTCGAAGATCTTCTCGAGATGCTCGGGCGAGATCCCGATCCCCGTGTCGCGGACCTCCATGACGATCATGTCTTCTTCGACCGCGACCCGGACGTCGATCCGGCCCCGCTCCGTGAACTTCACCGCGTTCGAGAGGAGATTGCGCAGGATCTGACGGATCTTGTCCGGGTCGGTGGCGACCGGCGTCGGGGAAGGCGGCAGGTCCGCTTCCAACCGGAGCCCTTTCTCTCGGGCCTGGGACTTCGCCGTGGCTACGACCTCGTCGACCGTGCGACGCAGGTCCACCTCCTCGATCACGACCTCTTCCGTCCCGGCCTCGGCGCGGGAGTAGCTGAGGACCTCGTCGATCAGCTCCCGGAGATGGCGTGCGCTCGCCACGATCCGCTCGATCGAGCGGCGGCTCGCCTCGGGCACCGGTTCCGGCACGCCCATGAGCAGCAGATCCGCGAATCCGATGATCGCGTTGAGCGGCGTGCGGAGCTCGTGGCTCATGACGGCCAGGAAATCGCTCTTGGCCTGGCTCGCGACCACGGCCGCCTCGTAGAGACGGGCATTGTCGACGGCCAGGCCGATCCGGCGAGCCAGCTCCTCGGCAAGGGCGAGGTCGTCCGGGCCGTAGCGGCCTTCGCTCGTAGAGAGCGCCATCGTCAGGACGCCGAAGGTCTGGCCCCGGGCGATGAGCGGGACGAGCATGAGGGAGCGAGGCCGCCACTTCTTCAGCACATCGTAGAGCTCCTCGTTGTCGGCGGCGAACGAGCGGAGCCACTCGTCCGTGACTTCGGGGACGAGGATGGACCGGCCGGCGGCCAGCTCCCGCACCACCCCCTTCGCCCAGATATCCGGAGGCACGTGACGGAGCGCGTCGAGCAGGGGCTTCCGCTTGGGGTCCCGCGTCGCCGTGGCCATGCGCACGACCTCCGTGCGGTCCGGCGTGACGACGTCGATCATGCACTCGTCGGCCCGGTGCTCGACCACGAGCTCGACCAGGTTCTGGAGGGTCGTCCGAATGTCGAGGGATTGGGCCAGGATCTCCCCGGCGTCGGCGAGGAAGCGTTCGGCCAGCTTTTCGCGCGTCTCCTCGGTGATGTCGAAGAAGATGGCGACGGCGCCGGCGATCCCGTCCTCGGGGCTCTGGATCGGCGCGGCCTTGACCTGGAGGCGGATGAGGGAGCCGTCGTCCCGTCGAAAGTTGAGCTCTTCGTCCCAGACCCACTCGCCGCGCAGCGCCCGCAAGACCGGCCATTTTTCCGGCGGCAGCGGCCGGCCTTCGAGATCGAGGATCTGATCGGGAGACCACGCCGCCTCGATGGGCGCGCCGCTGATCGACCGCCCGAGGATCCTCTCGGCTTCCGGATTCGCGATGGTCACGGTCCCCGACGGAGCGTCCACGAGGATCACGCCGGCGGGGATCTTCCGGATCACGGTCTCGAGGCGACGTCGCTCGATCGCGGCCTGCATCTCGAGACGCGTCCGCTCACGCTCGGCCGCCGCGCCCGGCGCCGCCCCGGCCGCCGATGCGGCCGCAAGGAGGGCGATCCCGAGGAGGATCCCGCCGAACGCCGCGGCGAGAGCGCGGGGCGCGGCGGGCCATGCAGTCACGATCCCGACCGCGCCCGCCAGCGCGCCGACCAGCAACGCCACGCCGAGGACAGCCGCGAACACGGCTGCGATCCACCCCACGCGGGTCGCCGTGGCCCATCGCGGGCGGCGCACCGTGGTCGTCGGGCGACGCATCGGCCTCCTCGGCTCCGGGGGTGCATTCTCGGCCGGCGGCCAGTCACGCACTCCGAGCGCGCACTCGCCGTGCCAGTGGGGCAGAGCGCAGAATCAGTGCTTCGGAAGAGAGGAGGTCGGGATCGGTGGATCGCAAGCGACGGAGGCCGTGATCAGTGCATCGCGAGGGACGGCGGCCGGGGTCGGTAACTCGCGAGGGACGGCGGCCGGGGTCGGTACTTCGGCAGCGACGAGGCATCGGAGGGTCCAGCCGGGCCGGCGCCCACCGAGACGGACGGCGTGATCAGTACGTCGGCAGCGACGGATCGATCTCGTCGGCCCACGCCAGGATCCCGCCTTTGAGGTTCCAGAGGCGAGTATACCCGGCTTCGCGGAGCTGTCTCAGCACGATCGCGCTCCGACCGCCGGTCTTGCAGTGCAGGACGATCTCCGCGT
>VSDC01000234.1:0-4526 GCA_047459275.1 Gemmatimonadota bacterium | reverse complement strand
CGCCGCCGCCGCGGGTCAATTAATGAAGCGGCGCGGGGATCCCCTGTAACCGTTTCCGGATCGCCTCCAGCGCCACGTCGATCCCGGCAGCGTAATCGGCCCACCGGCTGGATGCCGGGAGGTCCGGCCCGAGATCCGGCGAACTCAGGTCGAGGAAGCAAGGGACGTCGTCCGGGCAGGGCGATCGGGAGTAGCTGTGGAACGCATTCGCGAAGTGCGCGGCGAGCCCCGAATTCGGAAGGATGATGTTGCCGCCCTCGGACCAGAAGTCCAGCTCGTCGCCGACCGGCTCACCTACTATGGTCACATCGCCGGCGGCCCTCCACGCCGCGACCGCCGTGATCCCCGCCGAGAACGTCGCACGGCCGGTGATCACGAAGCGCGGGATGCCACGCGTGCGCTCCTCGAGCTTCGCCATGAGGTCTTTCGCGAGGTCCAGGTTCCCGCCGGTGTTGAACCGGAGGTCCAGGACGAACGCTCTCGGGCGCAGACTGTCGAGAGCGGCGAGCAGCCTCTCGCCGAATGCGGACATGGGCTCGTCCGGCATCTCCGACGCACGGTTGTATTGGACATAGAGGATGTCGTCGTACGGCAGGTGCTCGAACCAGTAGTGTCGATCGGGGTGGCGCAGGTAGAACGCCAAGTCGCCGCCGCTCTCGAGCACATGAGTCCACCCGTCGTCACGGTGCGCCGGCGAGAGGTCCCACCACGCCTCGACCGGAGTCCGACGGCGGACCAGCGGGAGCGGCTCGACCTCGGCACGGAACGGCCGCGCCCGGCATTGCGACAGGTGCAGCTCGATCGACTCCAGCTCCGGCGTGATGCGGAACCCGTAGAGCGCCTCCGGGCTGGTGAGCAGATACGCACTCATGTAGTCGATCCAGGACGCGTTGCCGGCGAACGCCGGGGCGACGCGGTCGCGCGCGTCCCGCGCATCGACCCCGGCGATCGAATCGACGCGGCAGCCCAGCAGGTCCCGGTACTCTGCCGTCGCCCGGACCACGTACAGCCCATCGCCGAACCACCAAACGCGGATCGGCAGGCGCCGCAGCTCGGTCCGGTTCCGGAGCAGGTACAGCCGCGTGTGCGCGTTCCCGGAAAGGGCGACGGCCGACGCCATCCGCATGATGATCTCCGGATCGCTCAACGCCTCTACGGACGCGCGGAGGTCCTCGATCCGCTCGAGGAAGAGCGCCCGTTCGGCCGGCGAGAAGCTGCGATCCGCCCTGAGGAACCGCGAAGCGAGCGCGTCCAGGTCCTGCCGCCAGGCCTCGGCTCGATTCGCCGGCTCCGGGTAGCGTGGCACGCGCACCAACGCCAGCGGAAACCTCTCCTCGCCGTCGCGGAGCACACCGACCAGCCGGTCTCCCCGGCGCTCTGCCTCGATCTCGAGGCGGCCGGGCGTGAGCACGACGGTCACCCCGCCGTCGTCCAGAACGACGTCGTGCACCGGGATGGTTCTGCCGAGGACGGCGGCGTCGCCGGTCCAGCCCGTCGCGTCGAGACGGAGATTCAGCGTCACGAACACCGGCGCCCGACGTCCCTCGAACTCGCCTTCCCACGTCCCTTCCAGGCTGTCCCGCACCGCGCCGGGGTCCGACGCGTCCTGCGCGGCCAGACCCGTGCGGGCGCCCATGAGCAGTGCGGCGGCGAGCAGAATGCGGCTGAGGGTCGTGGTCATCTGGTTCATGCGTAAGTCGGCTCAGGGGTGCGAGGGGCGGTCTACGATCGGTTGGACACCGGAATGGAGCGAAGGGTTCGAGCGATCGGCGGCCAGCCTATCGAACCACGGCTACCCCCCGTGCCGGTGTGCGTACTATACTCCCTCGAACCGATGAGCTGCATCTCATCGCAAGGCGCACTTCAACGATCACGTGAGCCGATCCGGCGAGATATCGGGGTAGAAAGCCCGGAAACGAACGGCGGGAGTCAGAGAACGTGGAGTCGGCAGTCGCAGAGCGTGTGACAGAGCAGTCGGAGGGCAAGACGGACTCGCGGGCAACCGCGCCGCACGAGGGCCGTCTCCGCACCGCCCTCCGCCTCCGCCACCCCTTCGACCGCGAGATCCTCGCGCTGGCCGTCCCCGCGCTCGGCACGCTCGCGGCCGACCCGCTCGTCTCCCTGGTCGACACGGCGTTCGTCGGGCGGCTCGGTGTGGTGCCGCTCGCGGCGCTCGGGGTCAACGCGTCGATCTTCTCGCTCGCGTTCCTGGTCTTCAACTTCCTCGCCTACGGGACGACGCCGATGGTCGCCCGGGCGGTGGGCGCGGGCGACCGCGACCGCGCCGGCCGCCTCGCCGTCGAGGCGCTGACCCTCGCGGTCGTCGCGGGCTTCGTCGCCGTGGCGGTGCTCCAGCTCCTGGCCGTGCCCATCGTGCATGCGATGGGCGCGACGGGCGAGCTGGTGGCGCCGGCCGTCGAGTACCTGCGGATCCGCGCCCTGGCCGGGCCGGCGGTCCTCGTCATCACCGCGTCGAACGGGATCTTCCGGGGCTGGCAGGACACGCGCACGCCGTTCGTCGTCGCCCTGGTGCTGAACGCGGTCAACCTCGTCCTCGACCCGGTCCTGATCTTCGGCCTGGGTTGGGGGCTCGCCGGCGCGGCGACCGCGACCGCCGTCGCCCAGTGGACCGGCGCCGTCGCCTTCCTGTGGCTCATCCTCGGCGCCCGCCGCGAGGCGTTCGGCGTGCGGCCGCTCCTCCCGCGCCCGCGCGACCTGCTCCCGTTCCTGAGCGTCGGCGGCGCGCTCGTCGTGCGGACCTTCTCCCTTGTCGGGACCATGACCCTCGCGACGGCGGTGGCGACGCGGGTCGGGACCGTCGCCGTCGCCGCGCACCTCGTCGCCTCCCAGCTCTGGCTCATGCTCGCGCTCCTGGTCGACGCGCTCGCCGTCGCGGGCCAGGCCATCGTCGGGCGGCTCCGGGGCGCGGGGCAGGCAGGCGACGTCGCTCGCGCCGCCGACCGGCTCGTCGCCTGGGGCCTCGGCGTCGGGATCGTCCTCGCCCTCGGCTTCCTCGCCCTCGAGCCGTGGCTGCCCCGGCTCTTCACCGACGACGCCGTCGCCATCGACGCGACGCGCACCGTGCTCCCCTTCGTCATCGCCATGCAGCCGCTCAACGCCCTCGTCTTCGTCGGCGACGGGATCTACATGGGCGCCGAGGAGTTCCGCTTCCTCGCCGCGCAGATGGTGGCGTCGGCGCTCGCGGCGTGCGCCGTCCTGCTCTTCGTGGTGCCCATGGGCTGGGGCCTCCAGGGCGTGTGGTGGGGGATCGTCACCCTCATGCTCGTGCGCGCGGGGACGCTGGCGGGGAGGTATGGGAGGGTGTTTGGGGCGCCATCGCCACCGGGAGAGTGACGTGAGGCCACCGCGACGAACCCGGCGCCCCGCGACCGGCAGCCGCCCGCCGACATCGCCTGGGCCAAAATCGACGACGTCGAGCTCGCGATCCATGAGGCCGGGCACCTCACGGCGGCGGCCTGGACCGGAAGTCCCGACGTCGCAATGCGATCGCACGTTGTCAGTAGGGGGTCGTACCTTCGGAGCACTCTCGCTCCTAACCCCTTATCACAGGAGGCGACGATGCGAAGCAAGCTATGGGTTGCAGTCCTCGCCTTGGCTCTGGCCCCTGGCATCGCCCGGGCCCAGGAAATCCGAGCCGCGGTACCGAACCCCATGGCCGAAGGCGCGCTGGAAGGCCAGAGGGCCGCGGAGATGGTCGGCACGAGCGGCTACTTCGCCGGGGGGTTCATCAGCGGCATCACCCTCGGCCTGATCGGGACCGGCATCGCCTGGGCCGTGGCCAGTTCCAGCGATGTCTCCATTCCTGCTTCGACGCAGGTGGCGATCCAGGCGAACGGCCCCGAATGGGTATACGCTTACCAGACTGCGTTCGCCGAACGACTCAAGGCCCGACGGAAATCGGCCGCACTGAGCGGCGGCCTGCTCGGCACAGCCGCATTCCTCGTGATATTCGTGGCGGCTAACTGACGAGCGAGATCGGCCGCGATCGGGCACCTCCGAAGGGCAATCATCCCGGGGGTGCCCTTCGAGTTTCGTGCCGGTTCTCGTCGCGTGCGTGGGGTGCCGGAATTTCCACATCCCCCTTTCGGACAGGGGCTACTGCTCATTACTTCAATGAGGCCTCGACCTTTCGGTCGAGGAATGTCGCCAAGCGCGGCGACCTCGCTGCCTACCTCGAGAGGCTTCAATGAGGCCTCCACCTTTCGGTCGAGGAATGCTCTACTCCGGCGGGATTCTCGAAGAGAAGAAGGCCGCTTCAATGAGGCCTCGACCTTTCGGTCGAGGAATGAAGATCTCAAAGGCCGTCCCGTAAACACCATGCGAGCTTCAATGAGGCCTCGACCTTTCGGTCGAGGAATAGCGGACCAGTCACCGTTCCAGATTCGCGCGGGTCGCTTCAATGAGGCCTCGACCTTTCGGTCGAGGAATGCGATTCCTCGTAGGTCGAGCTCACCATCATCCCGCGCTTCAATGAGGCCTCGACCTTTCGGTCGAGGAATGGAGGA
>VSDC01000233.1:0-4534 GCA_047459275.1 Gemmatimonadota bacterium | reverse complement strand
CCGCATGGTCCGGGTGCGAGAGGTCCACCTCCACCGGCTCCGCGCCCAGGCGCCGTACGAGGCCCGCGTTTCCGCCCGGCCGAATCACGCCGCGCACTTCGTATCCGGCGTCACGGAACGCGCGTACGTAAGCGCGTCCACCCGTCCCGGTCGCTCCGAACACCGTCACCCGTCCAGTACTCATGGTTCTCTCCCGTGCAGCGCTCATTGTTCCTTGACGTTAATTAGCCGACTAAGTTTTTGAGGTAGAGCGACAGCCGTGTGTAGCATCCGGTTGCCTCCGGGTGTCAGAGGGTTCGCGTGTCGACGAGCCGCCGGGCCAACGTGTGCAAGAGCCGCTCCAGGTCGGCGGCGTCGTCCGAGGACAGGACTTCGCGGAGGCGTACGTCCGCCTCGCGCCAGATCTCGCGGATCCGCGCGCACGTCTCGCGGCCCCGCGGCGTCAGGTAGGTCAGCGAGGCGCGAGCGTCGTTCGGGTCCGGCCGGCGCTCGACGAACCCCGCGGCTCCCAGGCGAGCGAGCATTCGGTGCACCGTGGGCGGCTCGATGCCGAGCCCCTCGGCCAGGGTGCTCTGCCGCAACCCTTCCGAGCGACAGAGGCGCATGAGCAGGAGCTCCTGCCCGACGTAGAGCCCGAGCTTCTCGAGCTCCGCGGCCACCCACCTGCGGTGGATCTTCGCGATCTGAACGATCCGTGCGCCGATCGGCGCCGTTTTGCTCAGCTCCTCCATGCCGACAATATTAGCCGGCTAAGTTTTTCGCCGCAAGAGGTCGAGTGGTGCCGGGTTGTTCAAGACGTGGTACCGGCCGACCGAAAAGGGCGCCGCGCCGCGTCGCCGGCACGCTTTACAGCCACGTGCGAGGCGCGGCACCGTGCCGGCGACAGCCTCAGGGAACGATCTGCGTGCAGTGCTCCATGGCGATCCGGACGCGTCCGGCGTCCTTCACCATCACGAGGCTGCAGCGCTGGTCGTCGCGGACGGGCTCGCCCTGGTAGCTCCCTTCCCCGCGCCACCGGCTGCTCACCAACGCCGTGGAGCCGTAGAGCGACACCTGCACCTCGCCCCGCTCGGCATGGTCCAGCCGGTAGCTGGGGTGGCCGAGGAGGTCGTGGATGAGCCAGTCCCGCGTGAGGACGCGGCCTCTCGAGCTGAGGTAGGTATAGCCTTCTGCGAGGAGGTTCGCGACCGCCGCCGTGTCCTTGTTGCGAACCGCGTCGTCCAGGGCCCGGAGCGTGGCCAGGACCTCGTCGGTGGACAACGTGCCGTCGGCCTCGGGTCCGTCCGGCGCGGCCGCGCAGGCCGTTGTGCCCAGGGCCAGGGCGATGGCGAGTGAGCGAGCCATCCGACCCACCACTTCCCGATTCCGCATTCGACGCCTCCTAGTCCATGACGATCCGGCCTACGAACACCTGCGGCTCGCCCATGATTCCTTCGACGGCTGCGTAGATCGTGTTCTTTCGCACGATTGGCAGCGGCGAGTCGAGTACGGGGGTGGGCAGCTCTATGGTGCCCAGGAAGGTTCCGTCCCTGTCGAAAACGTCGACCTTCCCGCACGGTTCGAGTCCGGTGGCGCAGACCCAGAGCCGGCCTTCGTCGTCGGGGACGAACCAGCGGAGCGGCGGAACGACCATGGGCGTTTCTGCGTCCGAAACCTGGCTTCCGAACTGCGCGGCGATCCGACGCGCGGCGTTGGCGACCTCCTCGGATTGCTCCCAAGAGAGCGGCACGGGTTGCAGGTCTCTCGAGACAACCAACACGGTGTCGCCGTTCAGGTTTACTCGCGCGATGCTGTAGGCCGATGAAAGCGCCCGCCAGACGCCGCCCCGAGGGTCCTACGCGCTCAACACCTTGGCGGCGTACGGCAACGCGGTCGACGCACCGTCGCCGTTCAGCCGAATGACCTGCGCCTCGAGTCGGGGGATGCGTTGGCTTTGGATGACGTCCCCGCGCTCACTCACCTGGAGCAGCATGTCGACCAGTTCGCCGTCGACGCTTTGCGTCGCCAGGTCGTAGAACCGGCCGTCGGCGTCGAATCCGCCGACCCACGGAGGGAGTACCCGTCGGGAAGGGCGCGGGATCGACGTCATCCCGCCACGGCCGTCGACGACCGTGTACCGGGCGTTGCTCCCGTCGACCACGACTAGCCGGCCGTCCGGACCGGCCGCCATTCCCACCACACCCCGGAACTCGCCGGGTCCAGACCCCTCGCGCCCGACGGTTCGCAGGTGCTCGCCGCGGGGCGAGAACGTCCGCAACTCGTTCGCGTGCTGGTCGAATACGTGGATGTTGCCGGCGGCGTCCACTTCGAGAGCCCCGATGCGGCCGATGACGTACACGTCGTCGCCCTCCAGCTCCCCGATCCGGAGTACCTCCTCGATGCGCCAGCCCCCGCCGCCGGCCCAGCGGCCCGGTCCGGAATTGCGGACGACGATGGCGCCGGAGGAGAGCGTGTCGACGACGACGGGTGACTCCGTGCCCGCCGGCCGGCGCTCACACGCCTGCAGGAGCATGCAGCCGAAGGCGACGAGGGGAGCGAGGACCGAAACTCGTCTCATGGGCGGCTTCTCCTCTTGCCGAGTGTCGTCGCGTGGGTTGATTCTGGATTCGCCGGCACGGCGGAGGCAGTGGCGTTCGGGCTGCGCGGTAGCGACCGCGAGCGTTGGCTGCGAGGCCGGGGAGCGCTTCTGCCCCGGACGAGGCCGGAGCGCCCCGCGGCCACGTAGCCCTAACAGGTGGCTAGACGTCAGTTGCGGTGCGGCCGACGGTTACGCCGTGGCGCCCATCGGTTGCGTAAACGACCAGTGCGTCTGGATGATCCGCCACGTATCCCCCTCGCGGCGGTACACCTCCGTGCAGTTCCACCGACTGGTCGCTTCGTTCGTGTCCTCCGCGATGTAGTTGAACGTCAGCACGGCCATGTCGCCGACCACCTGCACGAGCGGGTCGATCAGCTCGAACCGCGAGATCCGGAACGTACCGCGGATCGACTCGTAGAGCGCGCGGAGCTCCTCGATCCCGTTCAGGCGCCGGGGCTGGAAGGGGTCGAAGTAGACGACGTCGTCGGCCGAGATCTCCAGGAACCCGGAGGGGTCTCCCTGCCCCCAGCGCTCCAGCGCGGCGCGCTCCATCGCGATGATCGTCCGGGCAATTTCGGCCGGCGATTCTTTCAGTGTCTCCATAGCCTGGTGGTGCGTTGGTGGTGAGCATCTCGTCCGGATGGTGCGCCGTCGATCGCGAGCGCCGGGTCACCACCTCCGCCCATCCCACAGCTACAAAGGGCCCGCCTCGTGGTCGAACCCCCACCGTTTCCAAAGCGAAAGGAAGATCTCCGGCCAGCTCGAGCAATGCGCCCGCGGCAAGCTCATCCGCGGCGCACGAAGCCCGTCAATGGGCAGGTTCATCTGCGCTCTACGACCAACGCCCGAGGGTACGGGGCATTCTCGATGATCGGGAAGCGCTCGCCCCGAACGGCGGTGAGGAGCGGGAGTTTGGTGGTCCGCGCGACCTCTTCACCCGAGTCCAGTGCGATCAGCCGGGAGTCGATTCCATGAAATTCCCTGTCACCGAGCCGAGCGTCGGCCAACCTGACTTCGAACTGTACGAGCAGGTGATCTCTGTCCCAGCGCACCATCGAGCGAACGACGTTGGCACCTCGTTCGGGATCGATGTGGCTGTGTAGCGCTCCATCGGCTCCGACTTGGAAACCGACCGACGTGATCCCCGGGAGGGACGTCTCCCAGCGGAGCGTACCCGAGCTGTCGTAGGTGCGGATGAGTGGGTGCGACGTACCGGCCACGATGACCTGGTCACGGTCGGCGTCGCAGTAGAGCTTTCCGTCGAGAATCTGCCGGCCGGCAAGCACGGCGTGTGCACCCAATCCGTCCAGTCCATCGATCGGAGGAGCGGCGCCGATGGACATCAGGATCTCGCCATCCATGCCGATTTCGTGCGCCATCATCCCTTCGCGCAGGAAACCCGCGAAGACGCGGCCGCCGAGCACGCACATGTCGCGAACAGGCTGCTTGAGCGGGATCGACTCCAGCGGCACCAGGGTGCCGTCTTGGTGCTCGAACCAGGAGATGCGTGCGTTTCCGAGGTCGACGACCGCCAACCGCCCATCGGCGTCGAGCAACATCGCTCGCGGCTGGCGCACCTCGCCCGGACCGTCTCCCACTCTGGTCGCGCTCCGCGCGCGCCCCTCGGTATCGAACACGGAGACTGTCGCGAGCACGAGGTCGAGGAGATAAACCTCGCCGTTCGGGCCGAGCTCGCCGGCGATGAGCCGTCCGAACTCCTGATCCGGCTCGCCCATTTCGACGCCAATGACCGCCAGCGTGTCCAGGGACCAGCTCAGACGCTCCGACTCTCGGGGTGGGACGTCACAGGCACACGCCAATAGGGTGGCAATCAGAATGGACGAGGTGAGGGGCGGGCCGATGAGTCGGCGGAGCTCTGCCATAGCCGCGACACCTGACCGAGTACGTCGTAGCGCTGGAGCTCACCAAACGGCGGATCGTGTCCCGCATATCGAT
>VSDC01000232.1:0-4537 GCA_047459275.1 Gemmatimonadota bacterium | reverse complement strand
GCGGTGGGGTGGGCTGCGGTGAGGAGGCAGCCGGCGGCGGCGTGGCCGCCACGAACTGCTCCGCCTCCGTCGAGCCCCGGAGCGCCGCCGTCGCCGCCTCGCCCCCGCTCACGGCCAGCAGGATGCGATCGAAGTAACCGGCCCCGGCCTCGCGCTGGTGCCGGACGGCCGAGTAGCCATCGGCTTCCCGGGCGAACTCCCGCTCCTGAAGGGCGACGTATGCCGGCATCGCCTCTTCCCTGTACCGTTGCGCCAGCTCGAAGGTGTGGAGGTTGACGAGGTGCCAGCCGGCCAGGGTGATGAACTGGAAGAGATACCCCATCGCCTCGATCTCGCGCTGGAACCGGGCGATCGCGTCTTCATCGAGGTTGCGCTTCCAGTTGAAGGAGGGCGAGCAGTTGTAGGCGAGGGGCTTGCCGGGGTAGTGGGCGTGGATCGCCTCGGCGAAGCGCCGCGCCTGCTCGAGGTCCGGCGTCGACGTCTCGAACCAGAGCAGGTCGGCGTAGGGCGCGTATGCCAGCGAGCGCCGGATGGCGACGTCGAGCCCGCCCCGCACGCGGTAGTAACCCTCCGGCGTGCGCTCCCCCGTCAGGTACTCCCGGTCGCGCTCGTCGACATCGCTCGTGAGGAGCGTCGCCGAGAGTGCATCCGTGCGGGCGATGATGAGCGTCGGGACGTCGAGAACGTCGGCCGCGAGGCGCGCGGCGTTCAGCGTGCGGATGAACTGCCCCGTCGGGACGAGGACCTTGCCTCCCATGTGGCCGCACTTCTTCTCGGCGGTGAGCTGATCCTCGAAGTGGACGGCGGCGGCCCCGGCTTCGATCATCGCCTTCATGAGCTCGAAGGCGTGGATCGGCCCTCCGAAGCCCGCCTCCGCATCGGCGACGATCGGCACGAGCCAGTCCCGGCTCACGGTGTGGCCCTCGGCCCACTCGATCTGATCGGCGCGTAGGAGCGCGTTGTTCAGCCGACGCACGAGCGCCGGGACGCTGTTCGACGGATACAGGCTCTGGTCAGGGTAGGTGTGCCAGGCCAGGTTGGCGTCCGCCGCGACCTGCCACCCGCTCACGTAGATCGCCTCCAGCCCCGCCCGGACCATCTGCACCGCCTGGGCGCCGGTCAATGCCCCGAAGGTCCGCACCGCTTCGCCGCTCTGGAGCCGGGCCCAGAGACGTTCGGCTCCGCGCCGCGCGAGCGTGTGCTCGACCCGAATGGAGCCGCGCAGGCGGACCACGTCGCCCGCGTCGTAATCGCGCTTGACCCCGGCCCAGCGCCCAAGTGTCGCCCAACGGCGTTCCAGCTCCGCGATCTCGAGCGCGGGGTCCGGCCGGGCCGCAGGCGGCTCCCCGTCGCCCCGACCGCTCTCGCCCTGTTCGCCCGCCAGCCCGCGGCCCGGCCGGGCTCTCGTCGTCTCCTGCGTATCGTTTGTCTGCACTCGTCCCTCCGTGGCCTAGGGAAGGATCCGGTATGCGGGAATGGTGAAGAAGCCGATGAACTCGTCCGAGAGGACCAGCTCATCCAGCAGGTTCGCCGCCTCCTGGAGCCGCGCCGCGTCGGCTCCGCGCTCCGCGAGGAGCTGCTGCAACTCGCGTTCTCGCAACGATCGATACCGATCCCCGTCGAATGGCCGGCCGTCGTCCAGCACGGCGCCGTGCTGGCGCCACTGCCAGAGCTGGGCGCGGGCGATCTCCGCGGTCGCCGCATCTTCCATGAGGTTCCGGATCGCCACGGCGCCGCGCCCGTCGAGCCAGGCGGCGATGTACTCGAGCGCGACCCGGATGTTGTTGACGACGCCATCGAACGTGACCCGCCCGCCCGGCACGCGCACGTCCAGCAGATCCTCGGCGCCGACGCGTACGTCCTCACGGAGCCGGTGCTTCTGGTGCGGCCGGTCTCCCAGCACCTCGTCGAAGACCTCGAGGGCGACGGGGACCAGGTCGGGGTGCGCGACCCACGTTCCGTCGAAGCCGTCGCCGGCCTCCCGGACCTTGTCCTCGCGGACCTGCGCCAGCGCGTACTCGTTGGCCTGCGGATCCCGACGGTTCGGGATGTACGCCGCCATCCCGCCGATCGCGTGCGCGCCACGCTTGTGGCACGTCCGGACCAGCAGCTCCGTGTAGGCCCGCATGAACGGGACCCGCATCGTGACCGCGCTCCGGTCGGGCAGCATGAACGACGGATGCGCCCGGAACTTCTTGATGACGCTGAAGATGTAGTCCCACCGGCCGGCGTTCAGGCCCGCCGCGTGCTCGCGCAGCTCGTAGAGGATCTCCTCCATCTCGAACGCGGCCAGGATCGTCTCGATCAGGACCGTCGCCCGGATCGTCCCCCTCGGGATCCCGAGCGCCTCCTGGGCGAAGACGAAGACGTCGTTCCAGAGCCGCGCTTCCAGGTGGTTCTCCAGTTTGGGCAGGTAGAAGTACGGCCCCGAGCCTCTGGCGATCAGCTCGTGCGCGTTGTGGAAGAAGTAGAGACCGAAGTCGAAGAGGCTCGCCGAGATCGGCTCGCCGTCGACCTCCACGTTCTTCTCCGCCAGGTGCCACCCCCGGGGCCGCACGACCAGCGTCGCGGTCCGGTCCGCGAGCCGGTACTCCTTCCCGTCCGGGCTGGTGTACGTCAGCGTGCGGCGGACCGCGTCCTGCAGGTTCGCCTGCCCCTCGACGACGTTGCGCCACGTCGGCGAGAGCGCGTCCTCGAAATCCGCCATGAAGACCCGCGCTCCCGAGTTGAGCGCGTTGATCATCATCTTCCGGTCGACCGGCCCCGTGATCTCCACCCGCCGGTCTTCGAGGTCCGGCGGCGCCGGCGCTACGGTCCACTCGGCGCGCCTGATCTCTTCCGTCTCCGGCAGGAAGTCCGGACGCTCGCCGGCATCCAGCGCTGCCTGCCGCGTCGCCCGCCACTCCAGCAACTCCCGACGTCGAGCGCCGAACCGTCGCTGCAACTCGGCTACGAACGCCAGCGCCTCCGGCGTCAGCACCCGAACCGCCGATTCGCTCCGCTCCGACGGCAGCCGTATTCCTTCCGTTGTGACCTGGGTCATGGCGATTCCTCGAGGTAAGAGCCGTTGGATCGGCGGACCCGCCGCGATGCCGGGCCGGAACGGCAGGCGGCGTGCCAGAGCGGTGGGTGCGCGGCGCAGTGAGCGCGGAAACATGCGGCGCGGCGGCCGGCGGCGAGGTTTGCTCGTCGAGGCCAGCAACCGCGAGCGCCGGCCGGGTGATGCGGGCGGAGGGGCCCGCGGAAGGGGCAACGGAAGGGGCAACTGAAGGCGACGCGAGCAACCGCGGCAAAGGGCGCAAATCGCAAGGCGGGGGAGAGGTGGATGGCGAGACGGCCGACCTCGCGCGGTACCCACGCCCGCCTGCGGGTCCAGCGAGTCGGCCGTCTCGCCTCACCGGATCTGGAACCGGATCGGCAGCGCCACGATCACGCGCACCGGCCTCCCGTGGTCGATCGCCGGCCGGAATTCCATCATGTCGATCACGCTCTCGACGGCGGCGTCCAGCGCCTTGCTCCCGCTCGACTGCCGGATCTCGTACTTCTGCACCTTGCCGAACTCATCGATCCAGAACAGCACGACGACGGCTCCTTCGACGTTCTCGTGACGCAACACCTCCGGATAGCGCCGTTCGAGCTCTCGCTGGATCTGAGCGCGGTTCTTCAGCTCCGGGCGCACCATGTAGGGCATGAAATGCGCGTACGCTTCGAGTTCTTCGTCCGCCTCCTCGGGAATCGGCGGTGGCTCCGGCAAGGCGGGCGCGTCGAGCCGCCCGAAGTCCAGCGCCTCGGGCTCGATGACGACGTCCTCGTTCAGCGCGACCCGGTTCACCACGGGGAGCGGCGGCGGCGCGATCCGACCCGGAGCCGCCGGCATCTCCACCTCCGGCACCAGGTTGACCGCCCGGAACTCGGCCGGAACCGCCCGTCCCTCCTCCAGATCCTCCACGCGCCACTCCGGCCCGAACGCCATGATCAGGGCGTGCACCGCAACGGCCAGGGCGATCGCCGCCGCGTTCCTTCGCCGTGAACCAGCTTTGAATCGATCGTTCGCGGAACGGAGTCGAGGGTCGTCACCAGCCGGGGTGGGTACTGCGGGCCGCGCGTTCATCAGACCTCCAGTCGCGCGAGGGGTACTGCTGCCTACGCCCGGCCACAGCGCACCGGCCGTGCCAGCGTGAACCCGCCCGTACAGAACTGGCGGAGTGGAGCGAAATCCCCGTTGGCGGACAGGAACCGGTCGCCGGCTTCGAACGCACCAAGAAAGCGAGGGTGAGACTCGTCGATCTCACCCTCGCCGTCGTCCGACCCGACCGTGGAAGCGCGGTGCCGCGCCTCGTCGGTGCCCCCGGGCTGGAAGCGCTTCGTCGCCGACCCCGCGGCGGCTCAACCCCTCACCGGAACCGCATCCCGTTCGGCGCGATCGTGCCCGGCTTGGGGATGGCAGGCTCTTTCGGCTTGCGCCGGGCCCCGCGGCCGTCGCCCTTCCCCTCGCCGTTCGACCCGGCGCCCGTAGCCGCCCCGCCGGTTGCAGGCC
>VSDC01000231.1:0-4543 GCA_047459275.1 Gemmatimonadota bacterium | reverse complement strand
CCCCCCCCCGCCCGCGTCTGCTCCGCAACCCGGGAGCCGGGCCCGGCCTACGCCGAGTTCCTGAGGCCCTCTTCGCGCGCGTACTGCGCCGCGAGCTCCTCGTAGGTGAGGAAGATGTTGGAGCGGAGCGTCTCGATGGCCTTCTCGAACTCGCCGCGCTCGATGTGCCGGACGATCTCCTCCTGGCACTCGATCGAGCGGTTGGCGTTCTCGCGCGTGGTGTAGTACCAGACCTCGAGGCGCATGATCTGGGACCGCAGGTCCCGGAGCATGTCGACCAGGCGCCGATTGCCGCTCTTCTGGCAGATCGTGTCGTGGAACTCGGCCTTGCAGGCGCAGATCGCCTCCACGTCGTTCCGGTCGCGCGCCTCGCGCAGCCGGTTGGTGATGGCCTTGAGCCGCTCGACGTCCTGGGGCGTGAGGCGCCGCAGCGCGAGCCGGCCGGCGGTCAGCTCCAGCGACGAGACGATCGGGTAGAGCTCGAGCAGGTCAGCGAGCGAGTTCGCGGGGACGCGGAACCCGTGGTGCGGGATCCGCTCCAGGAACCCCTCGGTGGCCAGGCGCCCGAGCGCCTCACGGACCGGGGTCCGGCTGACGCCGAGGGCGCGGCTGACCTCATGCTCGCGCACGAACTCGCCGGGTCGCAGCGACTTGTCCATGATCCGCGCCCTGACGGCGTGGTAGACCTGGTCGGCGAGTGTGCGCGTCCGGATCGTGGGCCACTGTGTCAGTTGCATATTGTATCCCAAATCCTTGCTGCGCCTTCCGGTCGGGATCGGCGCACGTCCCGTTGGCACTACCAGTCTGAACGCTCTGCGTCCTGAGAGTTAGACGCCCGGTGCATATGTTATGTTGCATCCCCCGCTCAGGTTCCCGTCGCGACCGCCTTCACGCATTGTGCGACGAACTCTCCGCCGTTACGTTGGGCGCCGCCTGAAACGACGCCGAAGGAGCGAGGATCATGCGTTCGATCTTTGGTTTGTTCGCGAAGTCGCCGTTCGGCCCCCTCGTCCAGCACGCCGAACGGGTGCACGACACCGTCGTGCTGATCCGGCCGATGTTCGACGCGTTCGTCGCCGGTGACTGGGAGCGAACGGAAGAGATGTACAGCCGCATCGAGGTCCTGGAGCACGAGGCGGACGTCATCAAGAACGACATCCGGGACCACCTTCCGAAGTCGCTCTTCCTGCCGGTGGACCGCGGAGACCTGCTCACGTTCCTGAAGGAGCAGGACCGGATCGCGGACCGGGCCGAGGACCTCGGCGTGCTGCTGACCATGCGCCGGACGCCGACGCCGGACTCGATCAAGGAGGACGTGCTCGGGCTGGTGGATGCCGTGGTGACCGCGAGCGAGAAGTGGTACCAGGTCGCGCGCGAGCTACCCACGTTGTTGGAGACGTCGTTCACCGGGCCGGAAGTCGACCGGATCCTGGGTCTGGTCAACGAGGTTTCGCTTGCCGAGCGCGAGACGGACGACCGTCAAGCGCTGGTGACCAAGAGACTTTTCGAGCACGAGGAAGAGATCGGAGCGGTCTCGGTGATGATGTGGTTCAACATCGTGCGCGTGCTGGGCTCGATGGCGAACGCCGCGGAGAACACCGCGGACCTGCTCCGCCTGATGTTGGCGAAGAGATGACGGTTGAGTTGATGATCCTGGCGATCACGCTGGTCGCCGGGTTGTACATGGCGTGGACGATCGGGGCGAACGACGTCGCGAACGCGATGGGGACCTCGGTCGGCTCCGGGGCGCTCACGCTGATGATGGCGATCGTCCTCGCCGGAGTTTTCGAGTTCAGTGGCGCGGTGCTGGTAGGGGCGGAGGTGACCAGCACGATCAGCGAGGGGATCGTAGAGACGGAGCTGTTCGATCCGTCGGGCCCCCTGGGCGCGGATGGGCCGACGCTCCTGGCGCTGGGGATGCTGTCGGCGCTCCTCGGATCGGCGCTCTGGCTGCATCTGGCGACCTACCTTGGGCTCCCGGTGTCGACCACACATTCGATCGTGGGTGCAGTCCTGGGCATCGGGCTGGTCAGCTTCGGGCTGGACGGGGTGCAGTGGGGCGGGATGGTGCAGATCGTGGCGAGCTGGTTCGTCTCCCCTTTCCTGGGCGGCGTGCTGGCGTTCCTGACGTTCGGCGCGATCCGTCGCCTGATCCTGCGGAACCCGGACCCCGTGGAGGCGACGCGGCGTTACAGCCCCCACATCGTCGGGACGACGGTGTCGATCATGACACTGTCGTTCATATACAAGGTGCTGCAGAACCGGTTCGGGGCGCCGCCGGTGGTGCTGTCGATCTTCGCGGCGCTGACCGCCGGCGTGGCGGCTGGCGTCATCGCCGGCGCGCTGTTGCGCGCCACGCGTCCCGGCTCGAGGGATCCGTACCAGTATGTGGAGCGGATCTTCGCGCTCCTGCAGATCGCGACGGCGTGCTATGTAGCGTTCGCGCACGGAGCGAACGACGTGGCGAACGCCGTCGGGCCGGTGGCGGCCGTCGTCGATCTGTACCGGGCGGGGTTCGACGTTGTATCGTCAGAAGTGACCGTGCCGTTCTGGGTGCTCGTCCTGGGGGGCGGCGGGATCGTGATCGGTCTGGCGACGCTGGGGTACAAGGTGATCGCCACGATCGGGAACGAGATCACCGAGATCACGCCAACCCGGGGCTTCGCGGCGGAGTTCGGCGCCGCCACGACGGTGCTGCTCGCCTCCAGCCTCGGTCTGCCGATCTCGACGACGCACACCCTGGTCGGCGGGGTGATCGGCGTGGGCTTCGCCCAGGGGATCGCCGCGCTGAACCTGGCGATGATTCGCAACATCGTGAACTCGTGGCTGGCGACGGTGCCCGTGTCCGCGGGCGTGGCGGCGCTGCTGTACACGCTGGCGCGGGTGATCGTGCTCTGATCGGACACATCGCAGGCAGGAGGTCGGAGCGATGAAGAAGGGAGGTTGGTTCGACCGTGCAGTTCCGGCGCTCGTCCTCGCGGCGAGCGTGGCTGCGTGCGCCGTCAACCCGGTGACGGGGAAGCGGCAGTTCACGCTGGTGACCGAGGCGCAGGAGATCGAGCTCGGCCGCGAGTACGACCGGCAGATCGTGGCCGAGATGGGGCTGCACCCCGACACGGCGCTCCAGGCCTACGTGCAGGAGCTCGGGATGCGCCTCGCCCGGAACTCAGAGCGGCCCCACCTCCCCTGGACGTTCCGCGTCGTGGACGACCCGGTGGTGAACGCCTTCGCTCTGCCCGGCGGCTTCATCTACATCACCCGCGGGATCCTGGCGCACCTGAACTCCGAGGCCGAACTCGCGGCGGTGATGGGGCACGAGATCGGGCACGTCACGGCGCAGCACGGGGTCAACCAGGTGAGCCGGGCGATGCTCGCCCAACTGGGGCTCGGCGCCGCTTCGATCTTCTCGGAGACGGTCGCGCGGTACTCCGACGTGGCGAACGCGGCCATGGGGCTGCTCTTCCTGAAGTACGGCCGCGACGACGAGCGCCAGTCCGACGACCTGGGACTCCGGTACATGCGCGCGGCAGGGTACGATCCGCGCGAGATGGCCGACGTCTTCGAGATGCTCGCCCGGGTGAGCGCGGCGAGCGGTGGCGGCCGGACGCCGGAGTGGCTCTCGACGCACCCGAACCCGGAGAACCGCTACGAGCGCATCATGGCGCAGGTCCAGGCGCTGCCGCAGGACTTCGGGAACGCCGTGGTCGGCCGGGACGTGTACCTCCGCCGGCTGGACGGCCTGGTCTACGGCGACGATCCGCGTCAGGGTTTCTTCCGCGGGAGCGAGTTCCTGCACCCCGAGCTCCGCTTCCGTCTGCGCTTCCCCGATGGCTGGAAGACGGCGAACCAGCGGCAGGCGGTCCTCGCCGGGAGCCCGTCGGAGGACGCGGTCATCCAGCTCACGCTGAGCAACGCCGAGAGCGCCGACGCCGCGGCGCTCGCGTTCGCCTCGCAGGACGGGATCCGTGCGACGGCGCCGTCGCCCACCCGGATCAACGGCCTGCGGGCCGCCACCGTCGCGTTCTCCGCGGCCACGCAGAGCGGTGGAACCGTCGAGGGCGGCGCAGTCTTCATCGAATACGACGGCCGGGTCTACCAGCTCCTCGGCTACGCGGCCGCGGGGCGCTGGAGCGCGTACAGCGCGACCGTCTCGCGGGTGGCCGAGAGCTTCGCCCCGCTCACCGACCCGGCGATCCTCAATGTCCAGCCGATGCGGATCGAGATCGTCCGGCTGGACCGCGCCATGACGATCGAGGAGTTCGCCCGGGCCTACCCGGGTCCCGTGGACGCCGAGCGCCTGGCGCTGATCAACGGCGTCGAGCCCGGCGCACGTCTCGAGGCCGGGCGGCTGGTGAAGCGCGTGACCGGCAGCCGTCCGCCCACGTCCTGAGGCGCCGCGCGCGGCGGTATCCCGGTCTCCACGACCGAAACGGCGACGGGATCAGCGACTCCGATGCTTGCGCGCTGCACCGGCGCGCTGTGCGCGCTCCTCATCTACCTCGCGACGCTGCTCTTCCCCGCCGCGCTCTTCGGCCAGACGCCG
>VSDC01000230.1:0-4578 GCA_047459275.1 Gemmatimonadota bacterium | reverse complement strand
GCGGCGAGAGATCGGCGCCGGCCACGCCGCACACGACCGCGAACGTCGTGATGATTCCGTCATTCGCGCCGTAGACGAGGTCGCGGATGTAATGCCCCAGGACCTGGCGCGGCGAACGGTGATCGGGAGGGAGCACGGCACCGGGCATGGTTCGGACCTGCGCGTGGTCTGGAGCGATGGACGGTGCTACGACCCGCCGGGGCTCGCTGTGCCCGGCGCTCGCTCCAGGGCCGGGCTGTCGTGGACGATCTCGCCTCCCTCCAATGCCGAATACGCTGTGACCACCATTGCGACGAACGCCACCGCGAGGAACACCCCGCGAACCGCCGACGTGGGCTTCCACAGGGAAACCCCCGCGGCGACGCCGGCCGCGATCAGCGCGATCAGCGCCCAGAGCCCCGTCTCCTCGTGCTCCTCGACTTCCTCATGCTGGACGTACCAGAACTCTTCGGCGGTCTCTTCGGCGCGGACGCCGGAGACATAGGCCACCGGGGCCGTCAATCCGGCCAGGACCACCGTCACTGCGGCGTATTGCCAGACCGCACGGCTGCGGGTAAAGAGGGCTGCCACCCCCGCGAGCGTTCCGGCGATTCCGAGGATGATCGGAAAGTGGTTGACCATGAGATGCAGTCTGACCCAATCCACAGGCGCCTCCTGAGGAGCGATCGGCGATCGCGGACTGCGGCGCCGCCACCGGAGTATGCGGGCGCCGACGACGGACCGAAGTTGAGTCGTGCGCACCGTGCAAGTTTCCCGCCACGCCCTTGCCTCGCCGCCGCTCAACGCCGCGTAGGAACACGCCTTGCAACGATCGCCCTCGCCATGGACCGAGACGCTTATCCCACGCCCGGCCTCGACGCTTTCTGGGAGGACGCTGATCGCGACGGCTCGGGCGACGACCCGCTCGAGCGCGAGCTCTGCGATCGCCTCGACGCCATCGCGCGCTACCGCCGGATGATCGCGGAGGCTCAGGTCAATGCGCAGGACGATGCGACCGAACGGCTCCTGGAGCAGCACGAGCGCGAGCGGCGCATCGCGCAACGACTGACCGAGGTGATCCGCCGTCGGCGTGGGGCTCGCCCTCGCCCTTGACTCGGCATCAACTAAGATCCTAGTATTTGACGCGGGCCATCGACGCGGAGCGTTGTCGGCGCCTCGTGCAACGTTTTCCCGTTCTACGGCATCCATTCAAGGAGACCGCGGCCGAGCGCCGCGGCCGCGGTGCATATGGCTTCGCCACGAGCCAGACCGTAGAGTACTGTGACCCGGGGACGCGCTCGTCACGAGCGCGCCGGCCAACCGACCCTCCATCCACCGGCGAAATCGACTATGGCCTTTCCGCGAAAAGCAATCAGTTATGGCGTCGCAGTCCTGGTGCTGGCCGCGATGGGAGCGGGGATCTACCTGCGGATCCAGGAACAGGACGAATCGGAGTCGAGCAGCAGTGGGAACGGTGAACGGCCGGTCGTGGCCTCGGCCGACGCCTTTTCGACGGACATGGCGATCCCGGTCGAGGGTGCGCCGGTCATCAGGGACACGCTGGTGCTGTCCGTGACCGCGGCGGGGCAGGCGGCGGCCTACCGTCAAGCGACGCTCCTGGCGCAGGTCGAGGGGCAGGTGAAGGCGGTGCGGGTCCGGGAGAACGCGCGGGTCGGCGCGGGCGAGCTGCTCCTGGAGGTCGACGCGACGCAGTTCGAGCTTGCGGTAGAGCGGGCGAGGGCGCAGGTGGCGTCGGCCGAGGCGCAGTTCCGGGAGCTCACCCTCTTCGATGACAGGATCGAGGACCCGGCCGTGCGCGAGGAGAGGGAGCGGTCCGCTCGGGCGCGGAGCCAGCTCGACCAGGCGCGCGTGTCGTTGAAGGAGGCGGAGCTGCAATTGGCGCGGACTCGCGTGCGCGCCCCGTTCCCCGGACGCGTCGCGTCGGTGAAGGTCGTGCCCGGCCAGTGGGTCCGGCCGTCGGACGAATTGATGACGGTGGTCGACCTGGATCCCATCAAGGTCGAGGTCCAGGTGCTGGAGGGTCAGATCGGGTTCCTGACGCCGGGTCGCAAGGCGACGATCTCCTTCGCCGCCTTCCCGGACACGACGTTCACCGGGACGATCGAGACGATCAACCCGATCGTCGACCAGACGACGCGCATGGCGAAGGTGACGGTCACGGTGCCGAACCCCGAAGGGAAGATCCTCCCGGGGATGTACGCGCGCGTGTCGTTGGAGGCGCAGCGTTTCCCGGACCGGGTGCTGGTGCCGCGGGAGGCGATCCTGGAGCGGAACCGGCGGACGATGCTCTTCGTGTACGAGAACGGCCGGGCCAAGTGGCGCTACGTGACGACCGGGCTGGAGAACGAGAGGCTGGTCGAGATCGTCCGCCACCCGGAGACGGAGTTCGTGGAGCCGGGAGAGATCGTTCTGACGAACGGGCACTACACGCTGATCCACGACGCGAACGTGCGTCTGGTCGAAAATGTGGCCGCCGAGGGCGGCCGGCCGAGCTGAGCGGGGGAGGGGTGGACCATGAGGATCATCGTGTTGGCGGGCCTCATCCTCCTCGCCGCGTCCTCGGCCCGGGCGCAGGAGGTCCCCGAGCGGCTATCGCTGGAAGACGCGCTCCGGATCGCGAGAGCCAGCAGTCCGGCCTACTCTCAGGCCGTCAATCAGCTCGAATCGGCCGCGGCCCAGCAGAGGGTCGGATGGGCGCAGTTCCTGCCGAGCCTGTCGACGAGCCTGTCGTTTTCCGCATCCACGAGTCGGGCCTTGTCGGCGGTCGACGAGTTCGGGAACGTCCTCGAGGAGCCCGATTACATCGAGAGGACGAACAGCAACGCGTCCCAGGGGATCGGGCTCCAGATGACGCTCTTCGATGGATTCGCCAACGTGAACCGGGCGCGGGCGGCGCGGGCCGGAATGCAGGCCGCGGAGGCGGCGCTGGACGCCGCGGAGCTCCAGCTCCGGCAGGAGGTGATGACCGCCTACTTCCGCGCCGTGCAGGCGGACCGGCAGCTCGAGGTGGCGCGCGCGCTCCTGGCCTCGGCCCGAGAGCAGCTCGCGATGACGGAGCAACGCTTCCAGATCGGTTCGGCGAACCGGGAGGATGTGCTCGGTGCCCAGGCGACGGTGGCGAGGCACGAGCGATCGGTCCTGCAGGCGGAAGGCGCGGTGGAGAAGATGCGGCTCGACCTCCTGCGGGTCATGGGTGTGAAGGGCCAGACTGACTTCACACTGACCGATGGATTCCCGGAGGTCTTCGATCCGTCGGTACTGGATGTCGACGCCCTGGTGGAGGCGGCGATGGCGGCGAGTCCGCGAGTGGCGCAGCGGGAGGCAGAAGCGCGGCGGGCGGAGCTGGCGGCGAGCGCCAGCAGGGGGGCGCGCCTTCCGAGCATTTCTGGAAGTTTGTCGTACGGCCGGAACACCTCTCGCGCGCAGTACGACGCACTCTTCGAGTTGGATCCGCCGAACCGCTCGTGGGGCTTCAGTCTGAACGTGACGCTGCCGCTCTTCACGCGCTTCCAGACCTCGGCGGAGATCACGCAGGCGAGTGTGCAGGCGGCGAACGCGCGGGAGCAATTGCGCGCGGAGCGGCTGGCTGTGGAGACGGAGGTCCGGCAGGCGCTGATCGACCTCGTGAACGCCTACCGCGCCGTCGAGATCGCGGACCGGACCCTCGCGCTCAGTCAGGAGCGGCTCGCTTTGACGCAGGAGCGTTATCGAACGGGGACGACCGTCTCGTTCCTCCAGCTCCAGAATGCGATCGACGAGGCCGCGAATGCGGAGCAGGGCGCGGTCCAGGCACGCTTCGATTTCGCCGCGGCGCTGGTCAACCTGGAAACGAAGGTGGGGAGGGAGGTGAGGCCGTAAGATGTCGCTGCCATCCCGATCCGTCGGCCGGCCCGTGGCCGTGGCCATGCTATTCACGGCCGTGGTCTTCCTTGGGCTGATCTCGTTCCGTCGCCTCCCGATCGATCTCCTCCCGGACATCGCCTATCCGAAGCTGGTGATCTACACCACGTACCCGAACGTGGCGCCGGCGGAGGTCGAGCGGTTCATCACCCAGCGCATTGAAAGCCAGGTCAGGGCGGTTCCCGGCGTGCAGCGGGTGGAGAGCGTCTCGCGGGAGGGCCTCTCGCTGGTCACGCTCCAGTTCGCCTGGGGCACGGACATGGACTTCGCCGCGCTGAACGTGCGCGAGAAGCTGGACAACCTGCGAGACGCACTCCCGGACCAGGCGTCGCGACCCGCGGTTCTGAGGACGGACCCGAACTCGGAGCCGATCATGGCGGTGAGCGTCGCGGGCCCGCACAACCTGTGGGAGCTCAAGGAGCTCGCCGAGTCGGTGTTCAAGCGTCGTCTCGAGCAGATCGACGGGGTCGCGCAGGCCGCGGTGGCGGGTGGGCTCGAGCGTGAGATCCACGTCGAGGTCGACCCGGAACGGCTGGAGAGCTTCGGTCTCACCATCAACGACATCGAGACGGCACTGGCCGCCGCGAACGCGGCTGCTCCGGGGGGGACGGTCCGGCGCGGGCGGTATCGGTACTCGTTGCGGACGCTGGGCGAGCTGACGAGCGTCGAGCAGATCGC
>VSDC01000229.1:0-4581 GCA_047459275.1 Gemmatimonadota bacterium | reverse complement strand
GTGGCGCTCGTGGGTGTGCCCAACGCGGGGAAGTCTACGCTTCTCAACACCCTGACCGGGGAGAAGCTGAGCATCGTCACTCCGCGGGCCCAGACCACCCGCGAGCGGGTGATGGGGATCTACACGGGAAAGGATACCCAGATCATTTTCGTGGACACGCCGGGACTCCTCGAACCACGGTATCTCCTGCAGCGAAGCATGCTCGAGGCCGCGCTCGCCGCCCTCGAGGAAGCCGATCTGGTGCTCCTCTTGCTGGATGCCACCCGCCCGGACGAGACCCGGCCCACGGGTGATGCGCTGGATGCGCTGCACAGGAGAAAGGCGGACCTCTTCGTCGCCGTGAACAAGGTGGACGCGGCAGCGGCGGAAACGGTCAGGGAATTGGCGGAGTGGGCTCGTCGGGAGTTCGGCAAGGAAGCGTTCGAGATCTCCGCGGTCCAGGGTCTCGGGGTGGAAGAGCTGCGGGAGGCGCTCGAGGCGGCGCTCCCGATCTCGCCGTTGCTCTATCCCGAGGACGACATCGCGGTCCAGCCGGTACGGTTCTTCGTCTCGGAGCTCATCCGGGAAACGGTCTTCGAGGAGTACCACGAAGAGGTGCCGTACAGCACGGCGGTGCGGATCGAAGAGTTCCGGGAGTCGGAGCGCCCCGTCTACATCCGGGCGGTGGTGTTCGTTGAAAGAGAGAGCCAGAAAGCGATCCTGATCGGGAAGGGTGGAGCGGGAATCCGCCGCCTCGGGCAGCGGTCGCGTGAGAAGATCGAAGCGTTCATCGGTGAGCGGGTATACCTGGATCTCTGGGTGAAGGCGATGCCCGGATGGCGGAAGAAGCGCTCGGCGCTCCTGCACCTGGGATACCCTGTGCCGAAAGAGGACCGGGACCGGTCGCGGTGAGCCGAGGAGGAGAGATGCTGGATCCGGAGCTGCTGGAGATCCTCGTTTGCCCGAAGTGCAAGGGCGAGCTGGAGTATCGGCCCGAGGAGCAAGAGCTGGTCTGCCACGCGTGCCGGCTTCGGTATGAAGTGCGGGACGACATTCCGATCATGCTGTTGGACGAGGCGAAGCCGCTCTGACGTGCGCCGGCAACCGATCCATCGGAGGGGTGAGCGACTGAGCCGAAAGCGCGGGTTTGTGGCGCTCGTGCTCGCCCTTGCTGCCGCAACGCAGGCGGCGCCCGGGCACGCACAGATCCTGGGGATCGATGACCGCTCCCCGGCAGAGGAGTGTTGCCTCGTCCTGGTCCTTCCTGTGGGAGCCCGCTCGGTCGCCCTTGGGCGAGCGCTCACCGCCGCGACGTCGCCCGACGCCGTCTTCACCAACCCGGCCGGTCTCGCCGGGGTCGAGGGAGGCCATCTCCTGATCCACAACACCGAGGTCGCGGCTCAGGGGAACGCGTTCTCGCTGCTCCTGACGCCTGCCGGCCTGGGAACGATCGGGCTTTCGTACGAGCTCGTCGCTTTCGACGAGATCGAGTACACGGACGAGAGGGGCCAGACCATCGGCGTCGGCACGCTCCGCCATCACATCCTCGTGGCATCGTACGCCGCCAATCTGGGACGCGGCGTGGGAGCCGGCCTCAACTACAAGCTCTACCATTTCCGGATCGGGTGCCGGGGCATGTGCGACGGCGAGAAGGTGACCGCGACGACGCATGCGGTCGATCTGGGTGTCCAGTTCCAGCCGCCGGGGATGCCGTCGTTGCGCCTGGGGGCCGCGGTCAGCAACGTCGGCTTCCCGCTCCAGGTGATCAACGCCGAGCAGGCGGACCCGCTCCCGGTCCGCGCCCGCGTGGGTGTCGCGTACGAGGTGCTGCATCACCTCAGCTCGCTCGAGGGCGTCGAACTCTGGTGGGCCATCGACCTCGTGGACGAGTGGCGCTACCCCGGCGCGCCCACGGTGTCGACGGGGATCGAGCTCGCGGTCGGCCGGACGATCTTCCTCCGGTCCGGCTACGTACCCGGCGAAGGGATCGGCACGGGCGCGGCGATCGGCGTGGGGATCGAATACGACCGCTTCACGATGTCGATCGCGCGCAGCTTCGCGTCGAGCCCGCTCGAGGCGGCAGAGGAGCCGATGCAGTTCTCCTTCGGGCTTCGATTCTGATGCCGCGCCGGCCGTACGCGTTCTGGGCCATCTTTGCGCTCTTCTCCCCCCTGGGGCTCGGGGAGGCCGCCGCCCAGCGCCTCCTCCATACGGAGCTGCCGTTCCCCGATTCCGCAGTTGTCCTCCCCTCGCCTCGCAATGAGTCCCTGCGTCCGGTCCTGCTCTCGGCCATCGTGCCCGGTGCCGGGCAGTACACGCTGGGGACCTCCCGATGGATCCTTAACGCCGCCCTGGAAGCGACGGCGCTCTACTGGTACTTCGAGCGTCGTGCAGCGGGGCGGGATCTCGAGGCGGACTACCGGGACCTGGCGTGGGAGGTCGCCCGCAGGGGCATCGTCGGCGGGGAGCGGCGGGACGGGGATTTCCGTTACTACGAGGCCCTGGCCCACTACGAACGGAGCGGCGCGTTCGACGTGGACCACTCCCGCGACGGTGTCCAGCCCGAGACGGACCCCTCTACGTACAACGGCTCGATCTGGGCTTTGGCGCGGGCGATGTTCTTCCCGGCCGGCGTCGACTCGCTCCCCGAGGATGCGCCGGAGTACAGGAGTGCGCTCGAGTACTATGTGGAGCGCGCGTTCGGCCCCGAGTTCCTCTGGTCCTGGGCGGACGATCCGTCAGCTCGTTTGCGCTACGTCCGACTGATCGAGGAGAGTGACGGAGCGCGCCGCTCGGCGACCCTCGCCCTCGGTCTGGTCCTTGCGAACCACCTGGCGAGCGCCGTGGACGCCTTCGTGACGGCGCGTCTACGCGCGGTCCGTTCCATGCCCTCGTCGCTCGAATTCGAGAGCGGTGTGCGAATGCGGGGGTACGAGGCTACGTGGAACGCGGTGATCCACATCCCCTGGCCCGAGAGGTGATCGTGCCGGTCAAGGCGGACGCCATCGTCGAATACCTGCGTGAAAAGGCGGGCCGGCCGCTGAAGGCGAAGGAGCTGGCTCGGGGACTGGGCGTGGCGGAGGCCGACTATCCCGAGTTCAAGTCCCAGCTCCAGCGCCTCGAGAACGAAGGGCTCATCTACCGGGTCAGGAAGCAGAGGTACGCCGCTCCCGAGAAGATCAACCTCGTCATCGGCCGGCTCCACACGATCCGCAGCGGCGCCGGCTTCGTGGTGCCGGAGGACGGCGCCGGGGACCTGTTCGTGCCGTGGGACGGTATGGGGTCGGCGGTGCACGGCGACCGCGTCGTCGCCCGAGTGGAGAAGCGGCGCCGCGGGCAGCGGCCCGAAGGTCGGATCATCAAGGTGCTCGAGCGGGCGCGGGAGACCATCGTCGGCGTGTACCACCCGGCCCGCAACTTCGGTTTCGTCGTACCCGACGACAAGAAGCTGACGAGAGACGTCTTCATCCCGCCGGGACTGGAGTCAGGCGCCAGGGCGGGGGATGTCGTCGTCGTGCGCGTCACGAGCTGGGGCGACGAGCACCTGGGCCCCGCGGGCGAGGTCGAGGAGGTCCTGGGCGCGAAGGGGGAGACCGGGGTCGACGTCCTGGCCGTCATCTACGGGCACGGGTTGCCGCTCGCGTTCCCCGCCGAGGTGGAAGAAGAGGCCGAACGCCTCCGGGAGCGTGGCATCGTCGCCGCGGATCTCGAGGGACGACTCGACCTGCGCGACGAGCTGATCTTCACCATCGACCCGGAGGATGCGAAGGACCACGACGACGCCGTGTCCATCCAGCCCCTCGGAGACGGACGCTGGCGGGTCGGCGTGCACATCGCGGACGTCGGCCACTACGTCCGGGAAGGGACCGCGCTGGACGCGGAGGCGTTGCGCCGCGGGACGAGCGTCTATCTGGTCGATCGGGTCGTGCCGATGCTCCCCGAGGCCCTGTCATCCGACCTCTGCTCGCTCCTCCCGGGCCAGGACCGCCTCGCCCTTTCGCTCCTCCTCACCGTCGACGCCGAGGGCAAGGTGTTGGAGCACCAGCTCGTTCGCAGCGTGATCCGCAGCCGTCATCGGCTCTCGTACGAGGATGCCCAGGCCGCGATCGATGGTGATCGGGTCGCGGACGCCGAGACCGATGAGGCGATCCGGGAGCTCGTACAGGTCAGTCGCGTGCTCCGGGCCCGTCGCGAGGCCCGGGGCAGCCTCGATTTCGACCTCCCGGAAGCCCGGGTGGTCCTGAACACGAAGGGCGAGCCGACAGACATCCAGCGGGTCCTGCGGCTGGAGAGTCATCGCCTGATCGAGGACTTCATGCTCCTGGCGAACGAGACCATCGCCAGGGACGCGTCTCGTGCCAGGCTGCCGTTCATCTATCGCGTCCACGAGTCTCCGGATTCCGACCGGATCGAGCAGCTCCGGGAATTCATGGCGACCTTCGGGTACCGTCTCGGGCGACGGCCGCAGCCGTCGCCGAAGGATCTCCAGCGTCTCCTGGCCAACGTGCAGGGTCGCCCCGAGGAGAACATCATCTCCACCGTCGTGTTGCGCTCCATGCGCCAGGCGCGCTACAGCCACGAGAACCTGGGGCACTTCGGGCT
>VSDC01000228.1:0-4589 GCA_047459275.1 Gemmatimonadota bacterium | reverse complement strand
CTCGGGGGCAAACGGTCTTTCTTGGGACGTCGTTGCGTTGACTAGAGGATCCCCGCCCCGAAACGCATGGTTTCACTCGGGGGTTCGGACGAGTGCGAGCAGGCGCTGGAGGAGCCGGGCGAAACGGGCGGCTTCGCGCCCCAGGCCGATCGGCCCGAGTGCGGCCGTGTTGAGCCCTGAGTGCGCGAAGAGCGAGGTGACGGTGAGGCTGTCGCGGCACCGCTCGGGGATCGCCGCGCCGAGGTGCAGCGTCTCGGTGAAGGGGACGAGCCGGTCATCGCGCCCGTGGGCCAGGAGCGTGCGCATGGGAACCTGCGGCAGCAGCGGGCTCGGATCGAGGAGCGGCTCGGCCGACAGCGCGGCATCGGCCAGCGCCCGCGCGAGCCACTTGCTGCTCGTCGGGTCCGGCGCGGCGCCGGAGACCGGCGCGAGGAGGTCGAAGACTTCCCGATGGGAGGGGGAGAGCGTCGCCCTGAGTTCGCGCTTGACGTCGTCGTATACCGGGTCGCCGGCGAAGATCCCCCGGCGCCCGCTCTCGCTGGCGAGGCGGGCGAGGGCGTTTGCGACGTCGTCGTGGTCCCCGAGCCCCGGCACGAGCGTCAGGTAGTTCGAGCCCATGATCCACGCGCCGTAGGGGTCCGGCACGGTCCTATGGACCACTCCCTCGTACTCGTACTCGCCGGTGACCCCGAAGTGGAAAAGGCGATGCAGGTCGCAGTAGCCACCCCAGGCGGCGATGGCGCACAGCCGGGTGGCGAGCGTCGGGTCCGCCGCGGCGGCGGCGAGGATCTGCGTCGCGCCGAACGAGAATCCGAGTACGGCGATGCGACGCGGATCGGCAACCCCCATCTGGCAGGCTGCGTCGATGGCGGCGTGGACGCTCGGCCCCGTCACCGCCGGCGCTACCCGCAGGCGTCGCCACTCCGGGATCTCCGGGACGAACACGGTCGATCCGCTCGCCGCGACGGCGCGGGCGAACCGGTCGAGCGACGGATGGGCCACGCCGTGCCAGGTCAGCCCGTGGAGCACGATCCACGTGGGGAGCGGACCCCGGCGCCCGGCCGGACGGTATACCCGTGCCGGGAGCGTGTCGGCGCCCCGTTCGTAGGTCGTGTCCCGAACCTCCACAGCGTGCGGGTTCGGACGGAGGTACTGGCTCAGGAACCGGATCGTCGGCGTCATGCTGCTCCCATACTACACGCGGCCCAGGCGGCCGAGCCAGACTGCGGCTCGGTCGCGCCGCTGCCGACACTCCGAACGGTGCAGGGTGCGGTCCAGCGACGCCGCTTGACGCGGGCGCCGGAACGGGTTATCACGGTGTCCCTCCCTGGTGACCCTCGAACACGGCCGGTCACACCATCGCATGCAAGAGGTGGGCGGTAGCGGAAGTCCGGGAATCGATTCCGTGACCACGATGGACGCCGCCATCGTGCGCGAAGCGGGGCGCCGGCGTGCGTCGCTCCGGTGGCGCCGCATCGCCCGGCGGCCGGCCGTTTCGGCCACCCTCCTCGCGCGGTCGGTGCTCTCGGCATTCACCGCCCTCGGCCTGAGCGAGAACGCGATCCTCTTCGGCTTCGCGGTAGCCATCGGGGTGGCCGGCGCCCTCGGGGTTGCCGCGTTCTACTGGCTCATCGACCTGGCGTACGGCGTTCTCTTCGTCTGGCCTGCGGGGCGGATCGGCCCCGACTCGCTCCCGCTCTACCGTCCGCTCCTGACCGCGGCCGGCTTTGCGGCGGCGTGGTGGATCATGCGTCTGCTGGCGCCCGGGCACGACGGCTCCGTCGTCCCCGACGTTCAACTGGCCGTGGCGCGGCGGGGCGGGCACATCCCGACGAAGCCGGTGCTCGCGCGCACGGCGGCGAGTGCGGTGACGCTGGGGAGCGGCGGCTCCGCGGGGAGCGAGGGGCCGGTCGCCGTGCTCGGCTCCGCCATCGGCTCGGCCCTCGGCAGGGTGTTCCGGTTCGGTACCCCACGCGTGAAGGTGCTGGTGGCCGCGGGTGCGGCGGCCGGGATCTCCGCCGCCTTCAACGCCCCGCTCGCGGGCGCCTTCTTCGCCCTCGAGGAGGTCCTGGGCTCCCTCGCCGCCGGCGCGTTCCCTCCCGTCGTGATCAGCAGCGTAGTCGCCGCGATCGTCTCCCGTGCGATCTTCGGTAACCACCCCGCGTTCCCGATCCCGCTGGAGTACGGCTACACGCTCGCCCGGGAGGTCATCGTCTTCTACCCGCTGCTCGGCGTCCTGACGGGCCTCGTTTCGGTCCTCTTCGTCCGCACCTACTTCCGCGCGGGCGACGTCGTGCGGCGACTCCAGGTCCCCGAGTGGGCGGTCCCGTGGATCGGCGGCGCGGTCGTCGGGCTCATGGTGCTGGCATCCCGGGGCGCCCTGGTGGGGCATGGCCATCTCGCCGTCCGCCTCGAGGTCTTCGGCCGCATGCCGTGGTTCGCGCTGGCGTTCCTCGCCCTGGGGAAGATCATCGCCACGTCGATCACGTTGAACACCGGCGGGTCCGGCGGCGTGTTCACGCCCTCGCTCTACGTGGGCGCCGCGACGGGAGGAGCGTTCGGCGTCGCGATCGCCTCGCTGTTCCCGGCTCTCGGACTGCACCCGGAGGCGTACGCCCTCGTCGGCATGAGCGCCGTCGTCGCCGCCGCCACCGCGGCACCGATCACGGGGATCCTGATCGTCTTCGAGATGACCAACGACTACGCGATCATGCTCCCGCTCATGCTGACGACGGTGATCAGCTACGTCGTCGCACGGAGGATCGAGCAGGACTCGCTGTACAGTGGATGGCTGCGGCGCCGCGGGGAGCGGATCGAGCACGGCGCCGACCGGGACGTGCTGGCAGGGCTCTCCGTGGCCGACGCCTACGACCGCAACCCGCAGGTCATCGGCCACGCGGCCACGATCGGCATGCTCCTCGAGCACCTGGTGCCGGGCGGCCAGATGGAGTTCCCCGTCGTCGACGAGGAGCTCCGGTGCGTGGGGGTGATCACCATGGCGGACCTGGGGCGGCTGGCCCGAGACCAGGACAAGCTGAAGGACGTTCTGGTCGCTGCGGACGTCGCGAGTCCCACCGAGACCGTCGCGCCCGGAGACTCACTCCTGGACGCGATCCGGAAGATGGGCGTGCGCGGCGCATCCTCGCTCCCCGTCGTCGACCCCGGGTCCGGACGGCTCGTGGGGCTGGTCTCGCGCGCCCACATCCTCGCGCTCTACGAGCGCGCGGTCGCGGGGTCGCCGGACGCGGGGTCGGCGCACTGACGATCGGCCACGCCGGAAGCGACGGGGGCGCCATCGCGTACGGGGCGCCGGAACGAACGAAGGCGGGTCGGATATGCTCCGGCCCGCCTTCGTTTTCGCGTACCGATCGGCGCCCCGCGGCGCGGGCCCCGCGCCGACTCCCGTCAGAACGCCCGGATCTCCTGGATCGCCTTCCAGACGTCGTGCGTCTGGGGAAGGATCACGTCCTCGAGCTCGGGCGAGTACGCCACCCAGGTGTCGAGGGAGGCGACGCGCTTCACGGGTGCATCCAGCCACGGGAAGAGCTCGTCCGCGATCCGGGCCGCGATCTCGGAGCCGATCCCCCACGAGAGCGCGTCCTCGTGGGCGATGACGACCCGGTTCGTCTTGCGGACCGAATCGGCGATCGTCTCCATGTCGAGCGGGTTCAGCGAGCGCAGGTCGATGACCTCGACGCTGATCCCGTGCTCCTCGGCGATCTTGGCCGCATCCAGCGAGCGCTTCACGACGGCGCCGCAGGTGACCACCGTGACGTCCGTCCCTTCGCGCACGACCTTCGCCTTGCCGAACGGGATCATGAAGTTCGGCCCGGGATACCGCCCCTTGTTGTAAACCTGGCGGTAGAGGTGCTTGTGCTCGAGGAAGAGCACCGGGTCCTCGCAGCGGATCGCCGTGCGGAGGAGGCCGTTCGCGTCGACCGCGTTCGACGGCATCACCACGCGCAAGCCCGGCGTGTGGGTGAAGAGCGTCTCACCGGTCTGGGAGTGGTAGATCGCGCCGCCCTTGAGGTAGCCGCCGTACGCCACCCGGATCACGACCGGCGCCGACCAGGCGTTGTTCGAGCGGTAGCGCATCGTGGCCAGCTCGCCGCGGATCTGCATCATCGCCGGCCAGATGTAGTCGAAGAACTGGATCTCGACCACCGGCTTGAGGCCACGCGTCGCCATCCCGACCGCGCGGCCGACGATGTTCGCCTCGGCGAGGGGCGAGTTGAAGACGCGGATGCCGCCGAACCGGCGCTGCAGACCCCACGTCACCTTGAAGACGCCGCCCTTGCCCTTGACCTTGTCGAGGACCTCCTCACGGCTCGCGTCGGCCACGTCCTCGCCGAAGACGACGATGCGCGGGTCGCGTTCCATCTCGTCCCGGAGGCACGCGTTGATGAGGTCGACCATCGTCGCCTCTTCGCCCTCGAACTGCGGATCGTCCTCCGTGTCGAAGCGCTCGGAGGTCGGGTCGATGTCCGGCGAGTAGAGGTAGAGCATCGCGGTCTCGGGAGCCGGCTGCGGCTGTTCGAGCGCGCGGTCGGCGGCCTCCTGGACTTCCTTCTGGACTTCCTGCTCGATCG
>VSDC01000008.1:0-20046 GCA_047459275.1 Gemmatimonadota bacterium | reverse complement strand
CGGTCCTGTCCGACCTCGGCCGTGCGAAGCGGATCGTCGTCGACAAGGACAACACCACGATCGTGGACGGCGCGGGCGATCCGGAGAAGATCAAGGGCCGGATCAACGAGATCCGCGTCGCGATCGAGAAGAGCACCTCGGACTACGACCGCGAGAAGCTGCAGGAGCGGCTCGCGAAGCTGGCTGGCGGCGTCGCGGTGATCCACGTCGGTGCGGCCACCGAGACCGAGATGAAGGAGAAGAAGGCGCGCGTCGAGGATGCTCTGCATGCGACGCGGGCCGCGGTCGAGGAGGGCATCGTCCCCGGCGGTGGCGTGGCGCTGCTCCGTGCGCAGCAGCGGCTGCGTGACTTCAAGGTCGACGATGCGGAGGAGCAGATCGGCGTCGACATCGTCATGCGGGCCATCGAGGAGCCGCTGCGCCAGATCGCGGCGAACGCCGGTGTCGAGGGCTCGATCGTGGTCGAGCGTGTCCGTCAGTCGGACAACGTCAACTTCGGCTACAACGCCCAGACGGACACGTACGAGGACCTGGTCGAGGCCGGCGTCATCGACCCGACCAAGGTGACGCGGACGGCGCTCCAGAACGCGGCCTCCATCGCGAGCCTGCTCCTCACCACGGAGTGCGTCGTGGTGGAGAAGCCGGAGGAGGAGAAGTCGCCGTCGATGCCCGGCGGCATGGGCGGCATGTACTGATCTGCCGCACCGTCGGACCCGGGAGCGGGGGCTTCGGCTCCCGCTCCTTTTTGCTTGTTGCCACCGTTGACCCTGCGCCGAACTCGCGGGTATATTTGCATATCGGAGATCGACGGACGAGAAGACGATGGCGAACCGGCGAACCTCGACGGATGCGACGACGACCCCCTCCTGGCCGAGGGGCGGTGCGTGTGCATCCGGCCGGTGACTCGACGGTCGCAGTCAGGGGATGACCGCACGGCCTCTCGAAGATCGAGGGGCCGTTCGTTTTTCGCGCTTGCGACGCTCCGGCCTTCCCGTAAAATGAGGGCGCCGGTCGTCGAGGACAGGATGGAACCGAGGCTATGAACACAACGGCGGATCTGATCCGGATCACTCTTCCGGACGGGAAGGAACTCGAGATGCCCCGGGGCGCGACGCCGCGGGAAGTGGCGGAGCGGATCGGCCCGAGGCTCGCCAAGGCGGCGCTGGTGGCGAAGGTCGATGGTCGGATCGTGGACCTGAGCCGGCCGATCGAGCACGACGCGCAGGTGCAGATCATCACGGAGAAGGACCCCGAGGCGCTCGACGTCCTCCGGCACTCCGCGGCACACATCCTCGCCACGGCGGTGCGGCAGGTGCGTCCGGAGGCGAAGATCGGCTTCGGCCCGGCGATCGAGCACGGCTTCTACTACGACTTCGACGTGGCCGAGCCGTTCACGCCCGATGAGCTCGCCGAGATCGAGGAGCGGATGAAGGAGGTGGTCCGCTGCAACGATCCGTTCGAGCGCAAGGTCGTCACCAAGGAGGAGGCACGCGAACTCTTCGCGGACGATCCGCTGAAGCTGGAGCGCCTCGAGGAGTTCGGCGAGGACGAGGTCATCACGATCTACAGGAACGGTCCCTTCGTGGACCTGTGCCGGGGCCCGCACCTGCCATCGACGGGGTACCTCAAGCACTTCAAGCTGCTGTCCACCGCGGGCGCGTACTGGCGCGGGGACGAGCGCCGGCAGATGCTGCAGCGCATCTACGGCACTGCGTGGTTCACGGAGAAGGACCTCAAGGAGTACCTCGAGCGGCTCGAGGAGGCGCGGCGCCGGGACCACAGGCGGCTGGGGCGCGAGCTCGGGATCTTCAGCGTCCATCAGGAGGCCGGCGCGGGGCTCATTCACTGGCATCCGAAGGGCGGGTTGATCCGCCACACGATCGAGGAGTTCCTCAAGAAGACGCTCCTCGAGAACGGTTACGACCTGGTCTACACGCCCCACGTCGCCAGCGAGGAGCTGTACCGGATCAGCGGGCATCTCGCGACGTTCTCCGAGAACATGTTCCCGGCCATGGAGGCGGAGGACGGACGCTTCCGGCTCAAGCCGATGAACTGCCCCAACCACATCATGATCTACAAGTCGGAGACTCGCTCCTACCGCGATCTCCCGATCCGGTACGCCGAGCTCGGCACCTGCTACCGCTACGAGCGGAGCGGGGTGTTGCACGGGATGATGCGCGTTCGCGGCTTCACGCAAGACGATGCGCACATCTTCTGCACGCCGGACCAGATCGCCGACGAGTTCGACCGGCTCCTGGACCTGGTCGACTACATGATGGTGACGTTCGGGTACGAGTATCACGTGTTCCTGTCGACGCGGCCGGACAAGGCGATCGGCGATCCGGCGGTCTACGACGCGGCCACGGAGCAGCTGCGGCAGGTGCTCGTTCGCCGGGGGCTGGACTACAAGATCGACGAGGGCGGCGGTGCATTCTACGGCCCGAAGCTGGATATCATGCTGGTCGATGCGCTTGGCCGGGAATGGCAGGGGCCGACGCTCCAGCTCGACTTCAACCTGCCGGAGCGGTTCGAGCTCGAGTACATCGGCCCGGACAACCGTCCGCACCGGCCGGTGATGATCCACAGGACGCTCCTGGGGTCGATGGAGCGGTTCATCGGCGGGCTGATCGAGCATTACGGCGGGGCGTTCCCGGTCTGGCTCGCCCCCGAGCAGGTCCGCGTCCTGCCGATCACGGACGCGGTCAGGGAAGACGCCGCCGCCCTGGTGCGTGAGATGAAGGCGGCGGGTCTGAGGGCCACGCTCGACGATCGCTCGGAGACGCTCGGCTACAGGATCCGGGACGCCGAAACGCAAAAGATCCCGTACATGGCCGTGATCGGCGAGCGGGAGGCCGCGGCGGGGACGGTTGCGGGGCGGCGCCGCGGGGCGGGGCAGAAGCAGGAAATCATGCCCCGGCCGGAATTCATCGAGCGCGTCCGCACGGAGGTGGCCACCCGCGCGCTCATGTGAGTGCGGCGGCGACGCTCGCCCTCACTTGACACGGTTGTGAGGCGTTCCTAGTTTTTGACGGTCAGTTCGGGAAGTGGGAGGCTGGATGTGCGCCTCCCCACCCTTCGGTCCGCGTTCGCGGTATCGCCGGGTCTGGAATCGAGCGACGGTCGCCCCGTTCGGGGGCGACGTGTCTCTGCGTGACTGGAGCGGACCCGCCGACGCGGGTCCGTTTTTCGGTGTCCTCAACAGGGAGGCTTGGCCATAGCGAACGAGAAGAGGGTCCGGGTCAACCGGCAGATCCGAATCAGTCCGGTACGGGTGATCGATCCCGACGGTGTGCAGCTCGGGATCATGCCCATCGAAGAGGCGCTGGCTGCTGCGGAAGAACGGGGTCTGGACCTGGTGGAAGTGGCGCCGAACGCGCGTCCCCCGGTGTGCCGGATCATGGACTACGGGAAGTACAAGTACGAGGAGGCGCGCAAGGCGCGGCTCGCCCGGAAGAAGCAGCACCAGGTCCAGGTGAAGGAAGTGAAGTTCCGGCCGGGGATCGAGGCCCACGACTTCGAGTTCAAGGTTCGCCATGCGCGGCGCTTCCTGCAAGAGGGCGACAAGGTGAAGGCGACGATGATGTTCCGGGGTCGGCAGGTGGCGCACCCGGAGCTGGGTCGTGAAGTGCTCGACCGGGTGGCCCAGGCGGTCGAAGACGTCGGCAGGGTCGAGATCGAGCCGACCATGGAAGGTCGCAACATGACGATGATCCTGGCCCCGCGCCGCTGATACGGGGAGGGGTCGAGAGGAGGCAGGCATGCCGAAGATGAAGACGAACAAGAGCACCGCCAAGCGGTTCCGACTGACGGGGAAGGGCCGTCTTCGGCGGCGCCGGGCGAACAAGAGCCACATTCTGACGAAGAAGGCGTCGAAGCGGAAGCGGCGGCTGACGCAGCCGACGCTCGTCTCGCGTGCGGACGCGGCGCGGATGAAGCGGTTGCTGCCTGGGGGGTGACGGATGGCACGTGCGACGAATGCCGTAGCGCGGCATCGGAAGAAGAAGCGGTACCTGCGCGCGGCGAAGGGATACTGGGGAGCCCGGTCGAAGCTGTGGCGGATCGCGAAGAACGCGGTCGAGCGCGGCTGGCAGTACTCGTACCGGGACCGGAAGCAGCGCAAGCGTGATTTCCGGCGGCTGTGGATCACGCGGATCAACGCGGCGGCCCGGCTGCACGACATGAGCTACTCGCGCTTCATGAACGGGCTCAAGCAGGCGGGGATCGAGATCAACCGCAAGGTCCTGGCGGACCTGGCGGTGCGTGACCCGCAGGCCTTCGCGCAGCTCGTGGAGCGTGCCCGAGTCGGACAGAAGTAGCGATCCTCGCGCGACGGGCCGCTCCGTGTCGGCCGCGTCGTCGCGTACGAAACGATCATCGACTCTTTTTCGGCGATCCTCTGTGCCTCGGTCCTGACGGAGATCGAGGTGCAGAGGATCGTTGTAAAGGTCCAGGCGACTTCGTCGTGCTGCGCGGTCGCCGGGGGCAACGGCGCGGCGCGCGTCGGCGTGTCGGGCGGCGTGGCGGTGTACGGGAGCGGCGCCGCGCAACGTGGGGTGCACAGGATGGCCACTGATCTGATACGAGAACTCGAGGCGCTCGAGAGCGAGGCGAGGCGCGAGATCGAGGCGGCGACGGACGCCGCCGCGTTGGAGTCCGCGCGGGTGCGGTTCCTCGGGCGGAAGGAAGGCCGCCTCACGGCGATCCTGCGTCGCCTGGGGGAGCTCGACCCCGACCAGCGGCCCGCCGTGGGGGCGGAGGCGAATCGCGTGAAGGCGGTGGTCAGCACGCTGCTCGAGGCGCGAGCCGCCGAGCTCGAGGTCGCGCAGCGGCGAGCGGAGCCGGGGTTCGACCTGACGCTTCCCGGGCGACGGAGCTGGCGCGGCGCACTCCATCCCATCACGCAGGTGATCGAGGAGGTGTGCGACGTCTTCAAGGGGCTGGGCTTCACGCGGGTGCGCGGGCCGGAGGCGGAGACCGAGTGGCACAACTTCACCGCGCTGAACACGCCCCTCGACCATCCCGCGGCGGACATGCAGGACACCTTCTACCTGGCCGAAGGGCTCTTGCTGCGGAGTCATACCTCCCCGGTGCAGGTCCGGACCATGCTGGCGCATCGGCCGCCGATCCGCGTGGTGGTGCCGGGAATGGTGTACCGTCGCGATCCCTTCGACCCGTCGCACGCGCCGGCCTTCGAGCAGATCGAGGGCCTCGCGGTGGACGAGGGGGTCACCTTCGTCGACCTCAAGGCGACGCTCGCCGAGTTCGCACGCCGCATGTTCGGGGCGCGGACCAAGGTCCGGTTCCGCCCGTCGTTCTTCCCGTTCACGGAGCCGAGCGCCGAAGTGGATGTCACCTGCATGATCTGCGGGGGTGGCGGGTGCAGCACGTGCAAGGGGACGGGTTGGATCGAGATCATGGGCGCGGGGATGGTCGACCCGGCGGTGTTCGAGGCCGTTGGCTACGACCCGGAGCGCTACACGGGCTTCGCGTTCGGAATGGGTCCGGCGCGAATCGCCATGAACCTGTACGGGATCCCGGACATCCGGCTTTTCTACGAGGCGGACGTGCGGTTCCTCGAGCAGTTCGCGTGACATGAACGTCAGTTATCGGTGGTTGACCGCGCTGGCCCCGGAGCTGGGGGACACGCCGGAACGGATTGCGGACCGCCTGGCCATGTACGGGGCGCCGGTGGACGAGATCGTTCGCCTGGATGCGGAGATCTCGGACATCGTGATCGCGCGGGTCGAGAGTGTACGGAGACACCCCAACGCGGACCGGCTCTCGCTCTGCGAGGTCGACGCGGGGACCGGGGAGCTGTTGCAGGTGGTGTGCGGTGCGCCGAACGTGCGAGCCGGCCGGTTCTACCCGTTCGCGCCCGTAGGAGCGGGGCTACCCGGCGGGATCACCATTCGGAAGGCGAAGATCCGCGGCGAGGAGAGTCAGGGGATGCTGTGCAGCGAGCGGGAGCTCGGTCTCGGGCGCTCGCACGAAGGGTTGATGGAGCTGCACGGCACGTACACGCCCGGGGAATCGTTCGCCAGGGCGCTCGGGTTGGACGATGTGCGGCTGGTGGTCGACGTGACGCCGAACCGGCCCGACCTCCTCTCGCACTGGGGCGTGGCGCGCGAGCTGGCGCCGGGTGGGGAGGCGGGGCTCCGTTTGCCGCCGTTCCCGGGGCGCGGTTCGGCCTCGTCGACTCCGGTCCGTTTCGAACGCGGACAGCGGGAGGGCGTTGCGGGCGGGGTGCGGGTCGTGTTGGAGGATCCGCGTGGGTGCCCGAGGTACATGGGCGTCGTGATCCGGGGAGTGCGCGTCGGTCCTTCGCCGGACTGGCTCGCCACGCGGCTCCGCGCCGTGGGGCTCCGGCCGATCAACAACGTCGTGGATGCGACGAACTACGTGCTTTACGAGCTCGGTCAGCCGCTCCACGCGTTCGACCTGGATCGCCTGGGCGGGGGCGAGGTCCGGATCCGCCGCGCGCGTGCGGGCGAGGAGATCGTGACGCTCGACGGCGAGCGACGCACCCTGACCGAGGACATGGTCGTGATCGCGGACGCGGAGCGGCCGGTCGCGGTGGCCGGGGTCATGGGCGGTCAGGACAGCGAAGTGGGCGAGGAAACGACGAACATCTTCCTCGAGTGCGCCCTCTTCGACCCGAAGACGACGCGGCGCACGCGGCGCGCGCTCGGGATGTCCACCGACGCGAGCTATCGTTTCGAGCGCGGCGTCGATCCCGAAGGGATGGAGCGCGCGGCGCTCCGGGCGGTCGAGCTGATCCTGACCGTGGCCGGGGGCGAGGTGGATCCCGTGGCGGTCGACCTCGAGCCGGAGCCCGCCGAGGCGCCGGTCGTGAGGATTCGTCCGTCGCGGACCTCCGCGGTGCTGGGCGTGGAGATCGGGGCGGACGAGATCGTCGATCACCTGGAGCCGCTCGGCTTCCGGATCGTGGAGCGGAGCGCCGATGAGCTCCGTGTGCGTGTGCCGGGTGCGCGGTGGTACGACGTGTGGCGCGAGGCGGACCTGATCGAGGAAGTCGCGCGCCGTCGCGGGTACGACCGGTTCCCCGAGGAGCTGCGCCCGTTCCGTCCGAGCGCCGTGCCCGACGACGCGCTGACGGGGCTGGAGGCCCGGATCCGGGAGTTCTTGGTGGGCAGGGGTCTGCTGGAGGCCCGGCTGGCCGCGTTCGCCTCGGCGGCGGCCGGCGACGTCGTCCTCCTGAACCCGCTCTCGGCGGAGGAGGATCGGCTGCGCAGGGCGCTCCTCCCGGGGCTGCTGCGGCAGGTGGAGCTGAACTTCTCGCACGCCATGAGGGACGTGCGGCTTTTCGAGATCGGGACAGTGTTCGCGCCGGCGCAACGGCCGGGCGAGCCGCCGCGCGAATCGACGCACGTCGCGGCGGTCCTCACGGGCGCCCGCGCGCCGAGGCACTGGTCGGGCGAGGCGCCGGTTTTCGACGTCTGGGACCTGAAGGCGCTCCTCGTGGATCTGGCGGGCCTGGTTGGTGGGGAGAGTTACGTCGTCGAGCCGGCGGCAGACGACTCCGGCGCCGCTCTGTATGCACCCGGGATGATGTTCCGGGTGCTCGACGGGGCCGGGGCCCAGGTGGGTGCCGCCGGTAAGGTCGCGGACGAGGCGATCGACGCGCCGGCGTGGGCGGAGGCGGTCTGGGCTCTCGAGCTGACGCTTCCCGGCACGCCGGCGCCCCCCGAGCGGCCGGTCTATCGTCCGGCGCCGGCGTTCCCGGCCGTGGAGCGGGACGCCGCCCTCCTGGTGCCGGACTCGCTCCCCGCGGCCCGGGTCGAGGCGCTGATCCGCGAGACGGGCGGCGCGCTGCTCGAGACGGTATTCCCCTTCGACCTCTACCGTGGGAAGGGCGTGGCGGAGGGGACGCGAAGCATCGCCTACAGGATGCGTTTCCGGGCGCCGGACCGTACGTTGACGGACCGTGAGGTGGACGCGGCGTTCGATCGGATCCTGCGTCGCCTCGAGGAGGAACTCGGTGTCCAACGTCGAAGCTGAGAGGCGCATCGAGAGGCCCCCCGAGTGGGACCGCCTCGAGCTGAGCGTTCGGCGTTTGCTCGACGACTACGACCGCTGGCGTCGCCGGGCGCGTGCGGCGGAGCAGCGGGTCGAAGCGCTCGAGGCGACGCTCCGCGAGGTGACGTCCGGCGCCCTCGACCCCGCGGAGATGGCGCGTCGCATCGAAGCGCTCGAAGCGGAGAATCAGGAGCTGAAGGAGAGACTGGCCCAGGCGCGTCTGCGCGTGAGTCGCCTGCTCGAACGGCTCCGCTTCCTCGAGGAGGAGCGATGAGCGGTGGGGCGAAGACGATCGTCACCGTCGAGATCGCGGGCGAGGAGTACACGATCCGGTCCGAGGCGTCGCCGGACTACACGCTGCAATGCGCGTGTTACCTGGACGAGACGATCTCTCAGATCGAGCGACAGAGCGGGCTCGTCGAGGTCCAGAAAGCGGTGATCCTTGCCGCCCTTTCATTGACGGACCAGCTCTTCCAAGCCCGTGCCGAGGCCGATGCATTGCGCCGGGACCTGGCGGCGCTGGCCCGCGACCTGGCCGAGGGGATCGAGTCCCGTCTTGGCGCGTCCGACCTTGCATCCGAGACCTAGGCTTGCCTAACTTCCAGGCGGTATCGGAGCAGTATCGCTTGCGGCATCGGCACTTACGCGCTCCATCGCGTGGGAGGTAGCCTGCCTCGGGCGTGAGAACGCCCTTTCTGGAGAGACCATGAACACGATGTACACGCCGGGTGCGGCCGCCCTCGTGTTCGCCGCCGTCGGCTTCGTTCTCGGCTGGTCGGTGGAGAGGCTGCGTCTGAAGCGGGCCCAGGCCACGGCCGAGGAGGAGGCGCGTCGGATCGTCGCCGCCGCGGAGGCGGACGCCGACCGGATTCGCATGGCGGCCGAGCTGGCGGGGCGTGAGGCCGCCTATCAGGCGAAGGAGGCCTGGGAGCGAGAGGAGGCGCGGCGCCGCGAAGAGATCCAGGAGCTGGAGCGGCGGCTGGACGAGCGGCGCGATTCGCTCGACCGGAAGTTCGACCTCCTGGAGCAGAAGGAAGCGCAGCTCGAGGAGCGGGACCGCGAGCTGGATGCACGCCTGAGTGCGGTCGAACAGAAGGCGGCGGAGTTCGAGAGACTCACTCAGGAGGCGCGGTCGCGACTCGAGTCGCTGGCCGGCATGACTGCCGAAGAGGCGAAGCGGCAGCTCATGCAGGAGATCGAGGACCGGGCGCGTGCCGAAGCCGCGAACCTGGCGCGGGAGATCAAGGAGGCGGCCAAGCGCGATGCGGAGCGGGAGGCGAAGAACATCATCGCGCTGGCGATCCAGCGCATGGCCGCCGAGCAGACGGCCGAGATGACGGTCTCGGTGGTCAGCCTGCCGTCGGACGAGATGAAGGGCCGCATCATCGGCCGCGAAGGCCGCAACATCCGGGCGTTCGAGCAGGCGACCGGGATCGACGTCATCATCGACGACACGCCGGAGGCGGTCATCCTCTCCGGGTTCGACCCGATTCGTCGGGAGACGGCGCGGTTGAGCCTGGAGAAGCTCGTGGCCGACGGGCGGATCCACCCGGGGCGGATCGAGGAGGTCGTCGAGAAGAGCCGCAAGGAGGTCGAGGAGTCGATCATCCAGGCGGCGGAGGAGGTGCTCTACGAGCTGGGCATCCACGGCGTGCACCCCGAGATCGTGAAGGTGCTCGGCCGGCTCAAGTTCCGCACGTCGTACGGCCAGAACCAGCTCCAGCACGCGAAGGAGGTCGCGATCCTGGCCGGGTTGATGGCGGCGGAGATGGGGCTGGACGTCCAGCTCGCGAAGCGGATGGGTCTGCTCCACGACATCGGCAAGGGGCTCACGCACGAGCACGAGGGGACGCACGTCGAGCTGGGGTGGAACCTCTGCAAGAAGTACAACGAGCCCGACCCGGTGCTGAACGCGATCAAGGCGCATCACGACGAGGAGCCGCATCGCTATCCCGAGACGTTCCTGGTCACGGCCGCAGATGCGATCAGCGGATCTCGCCCCGGCGCGCGGCGTGAGATGCTCGAGACGTACGTCAAGCGGCTGGAGAAGATCGAGGAGATCGCCCAGAGCTTCGAGGGCGTCGAGCGCTGTTTCGCGATCCAGGCGGGCCGGGAGATCCGGGTCATGGTCGACCCGGAGCGCGTGGACGACGAGCGGATGGTGGACATGAGCGAGCAGATCGCTCGGCGTCTCGAGGAGGAGCTGCAGTACCCGGGTCAGATCAAGGTGGTCGTGATCCGGGAGACGAGGGCCGTGGATTTCGCACGCTGACGGGGTAGACATGGCGAAGATCATAGATGGCAATGCGATTGCCGAGGCGATCCGGGCGGAAGTGATGGAGGAGACGGAGGCGTTCCGGAAGACGCACGGTCATCCGCCCGGCCTGGCGACGGTGCTGGTGGGGAACGATCCGGCCAGCGAGGTCTACGTCCGGATGAAGAACCGGGACGCGGAACGGGTGGGGTTCTACTCCCGTCAGATCACGCTCCCGGCGGACACCCCCGAGGAGGAGCTCCTCGGGGTGGTCGAGGGGCTCAACGCGGACCCGACGATCCACGGGATCCTGGTGCAGCTCCCGCTCCCCAAGGGGCTCAACGAGGACCGGGTCATCCGCGCGATCGATCCACGCAAGGACGTGGACGGCTTCCATCCCATGAACGTGGGCCGTCTCGCCATCGGCGACCCGGACGTGCTCGCGCCGTGCACGCCGGCCGGGGTGGTGGAAATGCTCCTCCGCAGCGGATACGACCCCGCCGGGAAGCGGGTCGTGGTGGTGGGTCGTTCGAACATCGTGGGCAAGCCGCTGGCGCTCCTCCTGCTGCGGCGCGGTCGGGGCGGGGACGCCACGGTGACGGTGGCGCACAGCCGCACGCCGGATCTGGGCGCGGTCACCCGTGAGGCGGACATCCTGGTCGCCGCGGTCGGGGTGCCGGAGCTGATCCGGGCGGACATGGTCAAACCGGGCGCGGTCGTGATCGACGTGGGCGTCAACCGCGTGGAGGCGCCGGATACGGAGCGCGGCTACAAGCTGGTCGGCGACGTGGCGTACGAGGAGGTCGCCGAGCGGGTGGAAGCGATCTCGCCGGTGCCCGGCGGCGTCGGCCCGATGACGCGGACGATGCTCATGAAGAACACGCTCGAGGCGGCGCGCCGGCTCGCCGAAGCGGTGGCCGTCGGGTGAGGGAGCCGGACCTCTTCTTCGACCCGGGCGATTTCGCCCCGCCTCCGGCCGGTGCCCGGGCCGCGCGTGGCGGTGTGACGATCGCGGCGCCGGGGCCTGGTCAGGCGTACACCGTATCCGCCATCAACGCGCTCGTCCGGGAATTCCTGGAGGGCGCGTTTCCGCCGTTGTGGGTGGCGGGCGAGGTGAGTGGGTGGAAGCGGCACACTTCGGGGCACTGCTACTTCACCCTCCGTGACGCCGCGGCGCAGCTCCGCTGCGTCATGTTCCGCTCCGATGCCAAGCGACTGCCGACGGACCCGGACGAAGGGATGGAGGTCCGGGTCTTCGGCACGCTCACGCTGTACGAGCAACGGGGCGACTACCAGCTCGTGGTGCGCGAGCTCGAGGCGGAGGGCGCGGGCGGGCTGTGGCGCCTCGCCTTCGAGAAGCTGCGCGCGAAGCTCGAGGCCGAAGGTCTGCTCGCGCCCGAGCGGAAGCGGCCCCTCCCTCGATTCCCCATGACGGTCGCCGTGGTCACGTCCCCCGTGGGCGCCGCGCTCCAGGACATTCTCCACGTGATCGGGCGGCGCGCTCCGTGGACGCGGGTGCTGGTGTCTCCCGCCAGGGTACAGGGCGACGGGGCGGCGGAGGATGTCGCCCGCGCGATCGAGCGGGTCGCACGGCACGGGGGCGCGGACGTGGTCATCGTGGCGCGAGGCGGCGGGTCGGTCGAGGACCTCTGGGCGTTCAACGAGGAGCCGGTGGCGCGGGCGATCGCGGCCTGTCCGATCCCCGTGATCACCGGCGTCGGCCACGAGATCGACGTGACGATCGCGGACCTGGTGGCGGACGTTCGGGCGCCGACGCCGTCGGCCGCGGCGGAGACCGCGGTGCCGGACGGCGCCGTGCTTGCGCGTTACCTCGGGGACCTGGAAGATAGGATGCCGGCGGCGCTCCGGCAGATCGTGGCGGAGCGCCGGGGCGAGGTCATGCTCCAGCGGACGGGGCTCGAGCGCGCGATGCGGGAGTTCGTGCGGCGCAAGGGCGAGCGTCTTCTCCAGGCGGCGGGCAAGCTCGACGCCCTTTCGCCGCTCTCCTCGCTGCGGCGGGGGTACGCGGTGCCGCTCGCGCCGGACGGCCGGGTCTTGCGACGCGCGGCGGATTTTGGCATCGGCGACCGCTTCCGGCTCCGCGTCGTGGATGGAAGTGTCGCATGCCGGGTCGAGGGCGTGGATTCGGATCTGGAGGTGGCGGGGCGCAATGAGTGACGGCGGAAAGCAGATCGGATTGGAAGCGCGGCTGTCTCGCCTGGAGACGATCGTCTCCGCACTGGAGAGGGAGGACCTGGAGCTGGACGAGGCGCTCGCCCTCTTCGAGGAAGGGATCGGCCACCTGCGGGAGGCGCAGGCGCTGATCCGGACGGCGGAGCTGCGCATCGAGCAGCTCCTCGACGAGGGCATGGACGCGATGGGTGGAGTGGTGGACGCCGTGAACGGAGACGAGGTGTGAGGACCGGGGTGGAGACCGCGTTTCCGTTGGCGGATTATCTGGAGAGGGAGCGGACCCGCATCGAGGAGGCGCGCGGGCGTTTGTTGGACGCGCTCGCAGGGGATGCACCGGGGGCGGTGCGGGACCCGATCGCCTATGCGCTCGAGGCCGGTGGCAAGCGACTGCGGCCGATCCTGTGCGTGGCTGCGTACGCGGCGGTCCGTCGCGGCCCGGGCGACGTTCCCGACGCCGTGTACGAGCTGGCCTGCGCGCTCGAGCTGATCCATACGTACTCGCTCGTTCACGACGATCTCCCCTGTATGGACGACGACGATCTTCGCCGCGGCCGGCCGACGACGCATCGCGTGTTCGGCGTGGAGGCGGCTGTCGTCGCGGGCGCGGCGTTCATCCCCCTGGCCGGGCGCGTGGTCGTGCACGCAGGCGAGCGGCTGGGACTGGGGCCTGACGGGCGCATGCGATTGGTGCGCGAGCTGTGCGCGGCGGCCGGCGGCGGGGGGATGGTGGGCGGTCAGCTCCTGGACATCGAGGCCGAAGGGCGCATGGTCGAGTTGCAGGAGCTGGAGGCGATTCACGCCCGCAAGACGGGTGCGCTCCTGGCGGCCGCGCCGCGGATGGGCGGAATCGCGGCGGGAGCGCCGGAGGAGGTCGTGGAAGGACTCGGCCTATACGGCCGTAGACTCGGCCTGGCGTTCCAGATCGCCGACGACGTCCTGGACGTGGTCGGAAACCCGGAGGCGCTCGGGAAGACGACGGGTCGCGACCAGGTCCTCGCCAAGGCGACGTATCCGTCGCTCCTGGGCCTGGACGGCGCGCGCAGGCGGGCGCGGGAGGAGGCGGATGCGGCGATCGCCGCCCTGCGCGCCGTCGGGATCGAATCCGCCGCGCTGGAGGCGCTGGCCCATTACGCAGTAGAGAGGGACCGGTGAGCCGGATCGATGCCCTGATCGCCCTGAACCCGCCCCTGGTCCTGGCGGTGCTGGCGCTGGTGACCGTGCAGATCATGAAGTTCGCGATCACCCTGATCGCGCACAGGCGAGTCGACTTCCAGCGACTCACGGGCACGGGCGGGATGCCGTCCAGCCACGCCGCCTCCGTCGCGGCCCTCGCCACGACCGTGGGCTTGCAGGAAGGGTGGAATTCGCCGATCTTCGGCGTTGCGGCATTCTTCTCGATGATCGTAATGTACGACGCTGCGGGGATCCGACGAGCCGCAGGGCGGCAGGCGCGGGTCCTCAACCGCATGATCGACGACCTCAAGGCGCACCACGTGATCGGGGGCGAGCGGCTGATCGAGCTGCTCGGGCACACACCGCTCGAGGTGTTGGCCGGGACGGCGTACGGCATCGCCCTGGCACTGGTGCTTCACGGCTGAAGGAGGACAGGTGTCGCTACTCGAGCGGATCCACTCGCCCGCGGACCTGCGCGCGCTCTCGCGCTCCGAGCTTCCCCAACTCGCTCAGGAAGTACGGGAGCGGATGATCGACGTGATCAGCCGCGTCGGCGGCCATTTCGCACCGGGGCTCGGCGTCGTCGAGTTGACGCTGGCGCTGCACTACGTCTTCGACACGCCGCGCGACAAGCTCATCTGGGACGTCGGTCACCAGGCCTACCCGCACAAGATCATCACCGGCCGCAACGATCGCTTCCCGACGATCAAACAGAAGGGCGGGCTCTCGGGCTTCCTGAAGCGGGACGAGTCGGAGTACGACGTCTTCGGCGCCGGCCACGCGGCCACGTCGATCTCCGCCGCGCTCGGAATCGCGACCGCCCGTGACCTGAAGGGCGAGGACTACGAGGTCGTCGCCGTGATCGGGGACGGCGCCATGACCTGCGGCCTCGCCTTTGAGGCGATGAACAACGCGGGCCCGACCGACCGCGACCTGATCGTGATCCTGAACGACAACGAGATGTCGATCTCGCGCAACGTCGGGGCGGTCCACCGCTACCTGACGCGGATCACGACGAACCCGCTCTACAACCGCGTGCGCAACGAGCTGAAGGGGCTGCTCCACCGTGCGCCCGCGGTGGAAGAGATGGTGATCAAGGTCGAGGAGAGCCTGAAGAACCTGCTGGTCCCGGGAACGCTCTTCGAGGAGCTCGGCTTCCGCTACTTCGGCCCGATCGACGGCCACGACCTGGACGCGCTCATCTCGACGCTGACGAGCGTGAAGTCGATGACGGGGCCGCGGCTGGTGCACGTGGTCACCAAGAAGGGGAAGGGCTTCCCGCTCGCCGAGCAGAACCCGGTGCTGTGGCACGGCGCGTCGCCGTTCGACAAGATCAGCGGGAAGATGGCGGAGAAGGCCGAAACGCCGTCGTACACGAAGGTGTTCGGCCAGGGTCTGGTGGAGCTGGGGGCCCGCCACCCGGAGGTGGCGGTGATCACGGCGGCCATGCCGAGCGGGACCGGAACGGTCGCCTTCGGCGAGAAGTTCCCCGAGCGGTTCTTCGACGTGGGGATCGCGGAAGGGCACGCGGTGACGTTCGCGGCCGGGCTCGCCACGGAGGGGATCCGCCCCGTCGTCGCGATCTACTCCACGTTCCTCCAGCGTGCTTACGACTCGATCATCCACGACGTGGCGCTGCAGCACCTGCCCGTGGTGTTCGCCATGGACCGCGCCGGGCTGGTCGGGAACGACGGCCCGACGCACATGGGGCTCTACGACATTGCCTACCTGCTCGCGGTGCCGGAGATGATCGTGACGGCGCCGAAGGACGGCGTGGAGATGCTCGCCCTGCTCCGCCTGGGGGTGGAACAGGACAAGGGGCCGTTCTCGCTGCGCTACCCGCGGGACAACGTGCCGGCGGCCGTCCCGCCCCTGGACGAGATCCCGCCGGTCGAATTCGGGACCTGGGAGGTCCTGCGGCGCGGGAGCGGGCTCGCGATCCTGGCCGTGGGGACGATGGTGAATCCCGCGCTGGACGCGGCGCGGATCCTGGCGGCGCGGGGGATCGATGCGACGGTCGTCAACTGCCGCTTCCTCAAGCCCGTCGACCAGGCGACGCTGGAGTGGGTCGTCGGGCGGCATGGGGCCATCCTCACCGTCGAGGAAGGGACGATCGTGAACGGCTTCGGCGCGTACATCGCCCGGCTCATCGAGGAGATGTCGGGGGACGAGCCCGCGCCGCGCGTGGATGTCATGGGGGTACCCGACCGCTTCATCGAGCACGCCTCACGTAAGGAGCAGCTCGAGGAGGTGGGATTGACCGCGGAGGGGATCGCCGCGCGGGGGCTGGCGCTGGCGGAGCGCGCCGAGCTCTCGGCGGTGCGCGAGACGGCGTGATGGCCGAAGGCGGCCGGCGCATCCGGCGGATCGGCGTCGTCGGACACGCGGAGTACGAAGGTCTTCCGGCGGCGCTCGGGACGCTCCTCGATGTGGCCTCGGCCCACGGCCTCGAAGTCTTCGCGGAGGAACGGATCCGCTCGCTGGCCGCGGGCGCCGGCGACTTCCGGCCGGACGCCGTGGACCTCCTCGTCACCCTGGGCGGCGACGGCACGCTGCTACGCGGCGCGCGCCTCGTCGCCCCCTACCACACGCCCGTCCTGGGCGTCAACCTCGGCTACCTCGGCTTCCTGACGTCGGTCGCGCCGGACGAACTGCCGACGGCCCTCGAAAGTGTGCTGGCCGGCGATTTCTGGCTCGACCGCCGCTTCACGCTCGAGGCACGGGTCGTTCACGATGGGGAGGATGTCGGCCCCCCCTACATCGCGCTGAACGACGCGGTCCTCCACAAGGGCGGCTTCGCCCGCGTCGTCCGCCTCGCCGTGTACGTGGGAGCGAGCCGGGAGCCCATTGGCTCGTACAGCGCCGACGGCATCATCGTCTCCACGCCGACGGGGTCGACTGCCTACTCGCTCTCCGCAGGCGGCCCGATCGTCGAGCCGTCGGTCGACTGCATCCTGGCCACGCCGATCTGCCCCCATACGCTGGCCGTCCGCCCGCTCGTCGTTCCCGCATCGACGGAGATCGCCGTCGAGGTGCTCACCCCGAGCGAGGAGATCATCCTTACGATCGACGGGCAGGAGGGCGCCACGCTGCGGGAGGGCGATCGGATCGTCGTGCGCAGGGGCACGGCCGAGGTGCCGCTGGTACGCCTGCCGGGGCAGAGCTTCTTTTCGACCCTGCGCCGCAAGCTGCATTGGGGCATCGGCCGCGCCGGCGGCTCCTGAGCGCCCTGCGGGCTATTGAACCGCCCGATCCGGCGCGGGTATACTCAAGGCCATGCTGATCGAGCTGCGCATCCAGAACTATGCAGTGATCGACCGGCTCGCGGTCCGGCTCGAGCCCGGGCTGAACGTGCTCACCGGCGAGACCGGGGCAGGGAAATCGATCATCGTGGGTGCGCTCTCGCTCCTCATGGGCGAGAGGGCGTCGGCGGAGTACGTCCGCACGGGCGCGGACAGGGCGATCGTCGAGGGCGTCTTCGACGTGGCCGGCCGCGCCGACGTGCTCGCCGTGCTGGAGTCGCAGGGGCTCGAAGCGGAGGATGGCCTGCTGATCCTGCGGCGGGAGGTCGCGGCCGAAGGTCGCAATCGGGCATGGGTCAACGGCTCGGCCGTGACGGCGAGCCTGCTGGGCGAGCTTGGCGGGCGCCTGATCGACCTCCACGGCCAGCACGAGCACCAGACCCTGCTACGGGCGGATGAGCAGCGTGCGATCCTGGACGCCTACGCCGGGGCCACCGAGCTGGCGAGCGAGCTCCGCGATGCGCACGCCCGGCTGGTGAAGGCGCGGCAGGCGCTGGAGGATCTCGACCGCCGTCGCCGCGAGATCGAGCAGCGGGCGGACTTCCTCCGGTTCCAGGCCGAGGAGATCGAGAGGGCAAACCTCAAGCCGGGCGAAGAGGAGCAGCTCGAGGAGGAAGGGAACCGGCTCGAGCACGCCGAGGACCTTGCCCGGCTGTCGGGGCGGTTGCACGAGGCGCTCTACGCCGCCGAGGACTCGGTCACGTCCACGCTGGGCGAGCTCCGGCGCGTACTCGAGCAACTCGTCCGCATCGATCCGTCGCAGCAGGAGGCGGTCGAGCTGCTGGAGGCCGCTTATTACAACGCCGAAGAACTCGGGCGCCGCATGGGCGAGTACGCGGCGCAGATCGAGCACGACCCGGTTCGCCTGGACGAGATCCGTCGCAGGCAGGATCTCATCTTCCGCCTCAAGACCAAGTATGGCCCGACGCTGGCCGATGTGATCGAGACCGGGCGTCGCGCCCGGGAGGAACTGGAACTGATCGACAGCGGCGGGCTGGAGCGCAGGGAGCTGGAGAAGGCGGAGGCCGCCGCTCGGAAGGAGGTCGAGTCTCTCGCGTCGCGTCTGTCGGCGGCTCGCCGGGAGGCTGCGGCGCGTCTGGCGGCCGAAGTGGATGCGATCCTGCCCGACCTCGGGCTCCCCGACGGGCGCTTCGAGGTAGCGCTGAATCGGCTCCCCGAGATCTCGGCCGAGGGCGCCGAGAGCGTGGAATTCCGGGTTTCGTTGAACGTCGGGTTCGAGCCGCGTCCGCTGGCGCGGGTGGCGTCCGGGGGCGAGCTGTCGAGGATCATGCTCGCGCTCAAGACGATCCTCGCGCGCCTCGACCGCGTCCCGTCGCTCGTCTTCGACGAGATCGACACCGGGATCGGCGGCCGGATCGGCCACAAGATCGGGGAGAAGCTGCGTCAGGTGGCGGAGCACCACCAGGTCTTCGTCATCACGCACCTCGCCCAGATCGCCTGCCGGGCCGATCACCACCTGCGGGTGGAGAAGACCGAGCGGGATGGAATGACCGCGACATCCGTGACGGTGCTCGAAGGCGAAGAGCGGGTTCGGGAGCTGGCCAGGATGCTGGGCGGCGACCCGGAGAGCGAGAAGAGCCTCGACCACGCGAGGGAGCTGCTGGGATTGACGGCGAGAGTGGAGTGAGCGAGGGGCGGGGGATTTCGCCAGGCGGCGGGCTCGGCCGGGTACCGGAGGCCTGACGTATCCGGCTTTCCGACGGAGTGACAATGGTCTCCTGACCAAGGCCTGCTGATGGCGCCCCCGGCCCGACGGCCGCAAACCTGGCGGGAATGCAAAAGCGGTGCGGTGGCTGTAGCCACCGCACCGCTCTCTTTGTTTGGCCCGAGTCCGGCCGTCTCAGAAGTCGTAGCGCAGCCTCACCAGCGCCATCCGCCCGATGGTCGGAGCGCCGGGGAAGCTCCGGTAGTCCTCATCCAGGAGGTTCTGGACGGCGACCTGGAGCGAGACCCCCTGGATCGGGAGCCTGTAGCCCAGCGTGAGGTCGAACAGGGTATAGGAGTCGACGCACGGTTCGGCGCCGTCTTCCTCCTTGCCGCCAATGCACTGCGTACCCATGTACACGCCGGACATGACCGGGAACGAGTCGTTGTAGCGCGCCCGGAGTTCCGCGTTCAGACCGTTGTTGAGTCCGCGGTAGCCCACCGCGAGGCTGGCCTTCGTCTTGGGCGCGTTCAGCGTGACCGTCTGGCCCTTCTCGGTCGTGAACACGTTCTCGTTGACCAGCGAGAGCGAGCCGCTGACCTGCCACTCGTCCGTCAGGATCGCCGTCGCGGCCAGGTCGACGCCGTAGACGTCGAACGCGTCGTCAACGTTAATGTAGGTCGTGAGCAGCTGGGCACCGTTAGCGTTCACGTCCTGCGATGAGATGACGCCGACCGGAACCCGAGCGATGCCCGGTGCGAGTTGCGCCGCGGTCTGCGCGGCCTGGACCTGCGCCTGTTCCTGCGTCATCCCGGCGGCCATATAGAACTGCGTAAGATGCGGCACGAGGTACGCGGCGACATCCTCGCCGTTCAACAGCAGGAACGGCGTCTGGATCGTGAGCGGCGTGACCATATTCTCCTTGCGTGAGTACCAGACGTCTGCGGCAAGGAGCAGCCGGTCGGAGATCACGCCCTTGTACCCAACCTCGTACGTCGTCGACGTCGACTCACGGATCGGGTCGAGCTTGGCCAGATCGAGCTCCGAGAGCGGACCGAAGGCGTCCGTCATCGGGTTGGAATACATCGTCCGGATGTCGTTCGCCGTCGGGGAGAGGCCTCGCAGGTAGTTCACCAGCGCCTGCCCCTGAGGCGTCGATGTGAGGCCGGCCTGCTGGGCGACGACCTGGACGGCTGCCTGCCAGAACTGCGTGGCATCGGCTGGGAGCAGCTGCGCCGGGTTCGGAGCGAACGGCGAGCGCATCAGGTAGCTGCCATCAGCCTGCCGGAATTGGAAGCCGTCGGCACCGGTGCCCTGGACGCGGAGGCTGTAGCCAAGGCGCGCAGCTGCCTCGTCGGGGATCGCACTCCCCAGGTCGAGGAACTGGTTCAGCGAGCTCGGCGTCGAGAACGCACGGTTGT